>JADLDX010000570.1 GCA_020846515.1 Pirellulaceae bacterium | reverse complement strand
GCTCTTTGGCGTAACCACCTCGATCTTCGGCGGTGCCGGTGTCCAGACCCAAGTCAACGAACTTGCCACCCAGACTCTCAACCTGTTCGCGCGTGGCGGTGCGCACATCATAAGCCGAAACCACGGCGCCTAACTTCCGCGCAATGGCGATGGCTTGCAGTCCCGCGACGCCGACGCCCAGGATTAAAACTTTGGCAGCGGTGATTGTACCGGCTGCGGTCATTAACATCGGGAACATCTTGGGAAGTTCGGTAGCGGCCAAGAGCACTGCGCGATAGCCGGCTATGGTAGCTTGGGAGGAGAGCACATCCATGCTCTGCGCGCGAGTGATGCGCGGTATGAGGTCGAGCGAAAACAAATTGACGCCACGATCTGCCCATTTGAGCAGGACCATCGATCCGCCCAGCGGATCACACAGCGCGATGACTGTTTGGCCAGCGCGCAAGTGCTCCAGCATGTCATCGCTTTGATCATGTGCGGCACCCGCAGCACGCACCGTCAGTATGATATCGGCCGCATACAAGTCGCCTGTATCGCGCGCGATTCGAGCCCCTTTTTGCTGGTAGGCTTCGTCACTGAACCCAGCCGCATGTCCCGCACTCGATTCGACAACGACTTGGAACCCAGCTTTGGTCAACGCCGGTATCGAAGCGGGCACGACACTCACCCGGCGTTCGCCAGGATAGGTTTCCCTACGAACAGCAATCTGCATGTTGAAGCCATTGGCCTTTCGGCGACTACGCGCCTTTGAGCGAACTTAGGTAAGCCACCAAGTCGCGAAGTTGCCTACGGCTCACGTGTTTGAGCAGATCTCCAGGCATCGACGACTTGCCCTTCTTACGACCGGAAATGGATTCCGTTGGAATTTCGATCAGTTTGCCTTCGGCCGTCATCAGACTAACCAATTGAGCCGTCTCTTGCCTAACGATACCGGTCAACACCTGATCGTCGTCGGTGAGGATCACGGCCGTCTCAAAATTCTCAGCGATCTTGGCATCCGGATTGACAATTGCCTCGAGCAAATAGCGACTGTCTTTCGTTTTGGCGATGTCGGTCAGCACCGGTCCCACTTCGCCACCTTTATTGCCCACCTTGTGGCAACGCACGCAAGACAACTCAGTGCGCGTCAAGAAGATTTGCTCGCCCGCCTTGACGTTGCCGCCAGATAAACAATCGCGAAAAGGTGCCAACGGGTCTTTTTCTGCTTCGGCCTTTTCAAAGGCCAGCAAGGCGGCTTGTGATTCGGCTGTGGCGCGACCTTCGCTCGCTTCGATTACATTCATCCAAACATCAGCTGGCAATTCGCCCGCGATGTACTGTTGAAGTCCTGCGTTGATGATCCGCGTGGCCTCTGGCGAATCAACTTCGGCCAGCGAGTCCCACGCGCTTTGTCGTTCGACCCGATCGCTGGAACGAGTGGCTTCGGCCAGCAATGGTGTGGCGGCCTCGGGATCGGCTTTGGCCAAGCCCTTAAGCGCCGCGGCGCGCACGGCACCCACGCGATCGCTCGACAGTGTCTTGATGACCGGAGCAGCCTGTTTGGCATCCAGTCGCAATAGGCTCTTGACCGCGTCCACACGCAGTGGCGTGGGGCGACTAAGGTCCAAGGCAATCTTTTCCAAATTCGCGCCAGCTTCCCGAATACCCAGATCCGCCGCCACGCTCAGCGCCAGTGAACTGAGTTCCTCCGATCCACTTATCGCGCTGGCCAATACGTCGGACAGTGCAGTGCGCGCCGGTTGGGCATCGCGATCCGCTAACGGTAAATGTCGATTCATCACGCGATCCAGATCTCCAGGTTTGGACCAGGCACGCAGCATTTCCAAGGCTTCGCGACGCATGCTCTCTGATCGCGTAGAATCTGCAGCCACGGCTGCAATCGCTCGGGCGTGGACTTCTTCACCCAAGCGGAAGTTGGCGTTAAGCGCGCGGTGCAGGAGCGGATCAGGCGTGCCAGTTTGTGCGCTGAGAGCAGCCAAGGCTGATAGCGCTGCATGCAATTGTGGTACGTCATGAATGGCTCGGGCAGCTTCAGTTTGCACAGCGATGTCACTGTCGCTCAAGAAGCGAGCCACACCAGGGTCCTGGCGCTTGCGCAACGCTACCACAGCCGCAACACGCACCGAGCGCGATGCATGGCCGGCCAGTCCGATCAATCGCGTCGCATCGGGCGCACCACGCAAACCCATGATGCCTGCGTGACGCAGAGCAGGATCGGCATCCGCATTGTCAGAAAGCATGGTACACAGACCATCAAAGGCATTGGACAGTTGCAGTTTACCGCTGGCAATCGCCGCCGCAAATCGAACGCGCGGCTCTGAGTCGGACAAGAGTTTTATCAAGGCTTCAGCCACCGGAGCAGCTTGCGGTGGCGTTAAACCTGCGTCGCCTAACCCTTGCGCGGCCGCGGCTCGAACCGCGCTGTCGCTATCGGTAGTCAATTTTACAAGCGTGTTGCAATTGGCCGTCCGCGCTGAGGCATGCAAACGAGCCACTTGAGCCAATCCCCAAACAGCATGTAGACGCGGGAACAGTTCGGCCTGCGTGTCACTGACTAACTGAGTGAACTGCTGGCTCTCACCACGCGCTGCCAGTTCCAACTGGGCACCACTGCGCACACGACGGTCTTGATGTCGCAAGGCGGCACCCAACTTGGCCACAGGTAAATCGCGAAATCCAGCTTCGAGAAGCTGTTGCACTTCTTTAACACTGGCCGTGTCGCGAGTTTCCGGATTGAAAAAACGATAGATGCGTCCTTTGCCTTCGCCCACCCAACCATCGACCCAATCACACACCCACAATGCACCGTCGGGTCCAAAGTCCACGTCGGTCGCCAGTATGTTCCAGATTAGCTTTTCATTGCGGTCAATTTCCCAGAACGCTCCTTTGGGTTTGACCTTCACTAAACGAATGCCGCTGTTGCTGGGACCACCACGAAAATCGACCAGCAGGAAACAGTTGCGGAAATCCTCTGTCAAACCGGTGCCGGGGTAGTAGGTCAGTCCCGATGGTCCGTCGGCAATATTATCGATGGGCGGCACGATGTAAGCCGGCGTGTCGGCAGAAAACGGCTGCCATATCTTTTCGCGATTAAACGGTCCACGATCTGAAATGTACTGGTACATCATGCGCCAGCCAGTATCGCCTCCCTCTAGTACATTGACCCAACGCGCCTTGTCGCCGCTGTCGGAATTGTTGTCGCCGGTGAACAGGTTGCCCCAATCATCAAAGGCTAACTCTTGTGGATTGCGCAGACCGCTGGCAAATATCTCGAGATTGGATCCATCCAGCTCGCATCGAAACACGGCACCACTCTCTGGGTCGACGAAGGTACCATTGGGTGTCTTTACGTTGTAGCCGCGGTCGCCGATGCTGAAGTAAAGTCGGCCGTCGGGACCAACG
>JADLDX010000569.1 GCA_020846515.1 Pirellulaceae bacterium | reverse complement strand
GGTGGCCAAATCCATCGCCGCCTGTGATGCCACGATCGTGGCTTTACAAGAGATCGAAGGCATTCAAACACTTAACGATATAGCCGCCGAATTGCGCGAGCAGCATGGGCAATCGTTTCGATCGGCTTTCATCCAAGGCAGCGACTCGTTCACCGAACAAGATGTAGGCGTGCTTCAACGTTCGGGCCTGATGAACTACCGCCGGCACGAGCAGTCCAAAACCATGTTCGACAGCAAGCAGTACTACAACGTCTCAAAACATCTAGTGACCGAGTTTCGTTGGGCTGATGTATCGTCACCTCTGACCATCATCAATCTGCATTTGCGAGCCACTGTCCAATCCGAAACAGAACGCACCAAACAGGGCCGACTGGCTCGCTGGTGGCTAGAACCACAACTGGATGCGGGACAAGATGTCATCTTTTTAGGCGACTTAAACTCGGAACACGCCGTGGGCGAACTGGCTGGTGAAATGAAGTTCCTGATCGATGGCGGTGAGACATCCAATCCACCGCAGTTGGTCGACCTATTAAGCAAAGCCCCCGAAAATGCTCGACAAACCCACATGATCCTTGACAAGCAGTTCGATCGCATCCTGGTCAGCCCCAGCCTGACAACCAACGATCCCTCCGGTCGAGATTGGGTTTTCACATCGATCGCCGTGCGACCCGATCTGGCGACCGTGGGAGCGGGCAAAGATGGTGAAGCGCATTGGTCCGGCCGCTTGACCATGGCAACTTCGGAACTTGACATTAGCGATCACGCGCCCGTCATAGCCACGTTTGAACTACGGTGATGCCAAGACGAGTCCACCGTCTGGCGACGAGTGGCTACGGCACCACCGTCTGGCGACGGGTGGCTACGAGTCCACCGTCTGGCGAACGGTGGCTACGGGAATCACAGCGAATCATACGGACGAACAAACTTAGAATGCCAGCTGCAGTTCATCAAAGAGAGTTTTGGCTCAAGCTGCGAGAAGGCGGTGGCTCGCGGTTTGCCCGTAGTTGGTGGCCAGCCACTCAACCCCAAGCCATTATGTGCATCGTACCCGGCCTGGGCGATCACTCTGGCCGTTATGCTCCGCTGGCCATGCAGTTGGTAACTCGCGGTATCGGTGTTTTGTCGATGGACTTGCAGGGACACGGTCTGTCGCCTGGTCGGCGAGGTTGCATTGATTCCTATCCAAAATTTCTCAGCGAAGTAGCCAACCTGGTGCAGTGGGCGCGCGGCGGCGACGAATTGTCCCAGCGTGTCGCCGATGATTCCAACCGTGATGACCACCCGATCTCGCTGGATCATTGGCCTGATGACGATCGCCTGCAAGTCTGTTTGTATGGGCATAGTATGGGTGGCAATCTAGTTCTCAACTCAGTGTTGCATGGTCTGGCCAAACCCGATCGATTGATTGCCTCGGCACCGATGCTGCGCGCGGTGCATCCGCCCGGCCCAATGTTCATGCGCATCGCGCGGATATTGAAAATCATCGCCCCGAACTGGCGGCTCAAGGCGCCTGTGCGTAAAGAGTTCTTGTCGCATCTGAACTCGGAACAGGAGGCTTACCAGCATGATCCGCTCATGCATCGTCGAGTCTCACTGCGACTGGGGGCCAGTCTGATCGACAGCGGCCTATGGGCCATCGAGCAGGCCGCGCAGCTCAATGTCCCCACGTTACTCTTGCATGGTAGCGAAGATCGCATTACGGACCCGCTGGCCTCCGTGGAATTCACTCGAACAGCCATGGGCGGCGGTGCTCCGACACAACTGATTACTTACAACGGTATGCTGCATGATCTACATCGTGATCAAGGTCGAGAAAGAGTCATCGCGGATATCGCCAACTGGGCCTTGGGAAACTGAAGCGCCCGCATCTGTCGTCCATGGCACGTTCTCGGCCGTTCACCAAGCATGATCGGTCAGCGGTGAATTTTCGACTTTCGGCGGCCCTTTCCCGCGTACAATAGAACATCTGTAAATATCCAATACTCTTGTCTGCCTTCGGTTGTTACTGTCCGAAACTCTTGTGGTTCTTCTGCATGGCTAGTGCTTTATGTATCGAATCGCGTTGAAGATGTTGTTTGGAGACCGCGCCAAGTACATCGGACTGGTGTTTGGCGTGGCCTTCTCGACGCTGCTGATTAATCAGCAATGCGGCATCTTCGTCGGCTTGATCAGCCGCGCGGCCAGTGTGATTGACGATACGCCCGAAGCCAATATTTGGGTCATGGATCCTGGCGTTAAGAACCTGGATACGATTTTTCCGCTACGAGATACGGAACTGGCACGCGTGCGCGGCGTACCTGGTGTGGAGTGGGCAGTACCCTATTTCAAAGCGATGGCCACAGTGCGCACGCAGACCGGCGAATTGGAGTCGGCCTTGTTAATTGGCGCTGACGATAATTCATTAATTGGAATCCCGGCCCGATGCGTGTTGGGAGATCCATTTGATCTGAAACGGCCCGATTCGGTAGCGGTGGCCAAAGATGCGTTTGGAAAAGTTTGGCGCGGTGAAGAAATTTCGTTGGGCAAAACGTTGGAACTGAACGATCGACGCGCGGTTGTGGTGGCGGTGGTTGAGGATTTGCCTAAGTTTACTTCTTCGATCACTTTTTATACTCGGTACTCGCAAGCCTTGCAGTACACCAATAACGGCCGCAATCAACTCTCGTTCATCTTGGTAAAAGCGGCTGCCGCGAATGATCCCGAGGCGGTCGCCCGCCAGATTCAGGCTCAGACCGGCTTGCAAGCTCTCACGAGTGACCAGTTTCGCAAGAAAGCCATTCAGTATGTGATCGATAACACCGGCATTCCGGTCAGCTTTGCGACCGTGATCGGGTTGGGCATCATTGTCGGAGTGGCCGTCGTCGGCTTGATGTTCAATCTGTTCGTGCTGGAGAACCTCAAACACTTTGCGGCCCTAAAGGCCATTGGTATCAAGAACCGTCGTTTATTGGCCATGGTCCTGCTGCAGGCGGCGGTGGTGGGCTTAGTAGGCTATGCGCTGGGCCTTGGTGCCGCAGCGACGTTCTTTGAAACGGCCGGTCGTAGTCCCAACTTTCGCGGCTTTTACTTGCCTTGGCAGGTCGCCGCCGCCTCGGCCCTCGTAGCCACTTTCATCATGCTCTTGGCAGCCCTAGTGGCGCTGCGCCGCGTGTTATTCGTCGACGCAGCTATCGTTTTTCGTGGATAGGCCATTTTGACAGAACCACCATCCATACCACCTACCATGCCCCAGTCAACCTCTCAGCCAGTGGCTTCAACACCCGCTGATGCCAGTGAATTGGCTGCACGCTGTGAAGGCATCACCAAGGAGTTCGGGTCTGGACAGACGCGAGTGCAAGTCCTCCGAGGCGTAAACTTTTCGGTGCGCTTAGGCGAAATGATGTTCTTGGTCGGTCCAAGCGGTTGTGGCAAAACAACCTTGATTTCCGTTTTGGCCGGACTACTGACGCCCAACAGTGGTTCGCTGGAAGTTTTGGGGAAATCGCTAAACAAACTGCGCGGTGGTCGACTGGTTGATTTTCGCGCTGCCAATATCGGCTTTATATTTCAGCAGTTTAACTTGCTACCCACGTTGACGGCGGCCGAAAATGCAGCCGTACCTCTGCTTGGTCAATACGTAAGTTTCGGCCGGGCTGTGAAGCAAGCCGGGGAAATGCTCGATCGATTGGGATTGCAGGCCCATAAGCACAAGTATCCCTCACAACTATCCGGCGGCCAGCAACAACGCGTGGCGATCGCGCGGTCGCTCGTACACAGCCCACGCTTGGTTATCTGCGATGAACCCACCGCCTCTCTGGACGCTGAAACGGGTCAAACCGTCATGAAGCTTCTACGTGAACTGGCCGTGACACCGCAACGGGCCGTCATCGTGGTGACCCACGATGATCGTATCTACAAGTATGCAGATCGCATCTCAAGCATGATCTATGGTCGTATCATCGATGTGACCTTGCAAGGCGGCGTCGCCTCGGCCTCAGCACTGGCCGGCTCTCCAAACTAAGGAATCCCAACATGATCTTCAATCGACTTTTTGCTTGGGGCAGTGTCTTAGGCGCACTATTGATCTTGGCCTATGCGGTGCGTTTGATCTTCAACAATACGCCCACCAGACCAACGGGTGAGGCGCGCGTCATGCCGCCCACCCAACCAGGTTTGACACGTGAAGTCGCATATCAACCACAAGCAGATAGTGACAAGAAAGCTTCAGCAGCCTCCGAGGGTTCAGCGACTTCAACTACCCCTCAGCGTCGTTTCATTGGAGGTATCGGCATCGTCGAACCAGCGGGCGAAGCGATCTCGATCGGAACACAGTTGTCCGGGCTGGTTACAGAAGTGCTCGTGCGTCCTGGCGATCTCGTGCGTCGCGGTGAGCCGCTGTTTGTACTCGATTCTCGCTCTGCCCAGGCGAGTCTGGCAATCGCGGTGGCCAACGAACAGGCAGCTATCGCCAAGCTCAAGGAGTTGGAAGGTCAGATAGCGCCTACGCGTAGCAAACTGGCCGCCAGCCAGGCTTTGCTCAATCAGGCCAAGGCCGATGCCGCCAATGCCTCGCAGCAGTATCAGCGGGCTAAACAGTTGGCCGCCTCGAGTTCGATTTCACAAGAAGAAGTCGAAGCCCGCCGGCTGGCTTTCGAAATGAGTTCAGCCAAAGTTGCCGAAGGCGAAGCCAGGGTCAACGAAAGCCAGGCCACTCTCGACCTGCTGGCAGGTGCTCAAGGCGCACCGACCTTGGACGTGCAGCGCGCCGCCATCGCGCAGGCCGCAGCCAATGTATCTCTGGCACGAGTTAACGTCGAACTGCTGACTGTCCGCGCGCCGCTGGATGCCACTGTGTTGCAAGTCCGCATTCGCGTCGGTGAATTCGCTGCCGCCGCCGTGTTGACTAACGCTTTGATGGTCCTGGGCGTCACGGACCCCTTGCATGTGCGAGTGGAAATCGATGAATCCGAGATTCCTCGCTTTCATGCAGGTACGAAAGCCTACGCCGCGGTTCGCGGTCGAGCGGATCAGCAAGTACCCCTTCGCTTTGTTCGTGCTGAACCGCTGGTGGTACCCAAACGCTCGCTCAGCGGCGGCGTCAGCGAACGCGTGGACACACGCGTCCTGGAACTCATCTACGCAGTGACTCCGCAAGCCTTAGGGGCCACCGTGGGCCAACAGGTCGATGTGTTCATCGAAGAGTAAACCTTGGCGACAGCCTATCTACTTCCAAGTGTAGCTGAAGGCGGTCAATCGATTTATCCAACTGGCAACCGTCAGTCCATGTGCTTGGGCGACTCGAGCGGCCACCTGCCGTAGCAACCACTTGGTCATCTGATCATTAGCAAACGGTGCATCCAGCGGAAATACGCCCGGCTTGAACGCGGCCACTAATTGTCGAGCTTCCTGTTTGGATGGCCCTGCTTGGTCGCTCAATGCCCCCGGCGATACACTTAGCAATAAGCCCGGCAAAGCATCCAGGGCGTTGACCAGAATGAGATAGCCAACTTGATACCAGCCCACCATCTGATGCGCGCTGACAGTGCGTGCATGTTCAAGGGCTTGTACATGATTGCCGCGTAGCAGCGCGTCCAAGCCGGCCCACACGTGCAAAAGCGGTGTACTCTCGTCTTCTTCCAGCGACAATGCGTGCAGCGTAGCCTGTCGAGCGGCCCCGAGCTGAAACAATTCCCAGCGTGACGCCACGACGACTAACATATTCTTGGCGGTCACATCTGTTCGTCTTCGCCAGTCGCTGGTCCACTTCACCACTTCGCTATTGCGACCGTAATCGAACATAATTGAGGCCATGGCCGCCCACGTTTCAGTACGCAACTTGATCCGGGTCGTGAACTTCTGCCTCACCATATCGACCAGGCTGGCTTCTTTTTGAAATTGAATCAAGCCTCGCAGCATGCTTCGCGTGGTCTCATGCCAACTGTCGCCGTCGGGTATTTTCTTCAGCGTGGCCATGATGCTTGCTGCATTTTGCACGCGCACGATTAAGTTCCCAAGCGCGATACCAACGGCTGGCTTGAGTGAAGCAGCAGGTCCTTGGAGGATTCGATCGGTCAGCTGCGAGATGAGCAACTGTGCTGCAGGCAGTTCAAGCTGCTTGAGCGCGCGCAGCAACGGAACTCGATCCGGTATATCCTCTTGGCACCAGTTGAGAATAAAGTCGATCGCCTCTCGGCCAACTGGTTGCTGCAGCGCGTCACGGGCCGCCAATAGTTGGGCGCGCAGCGATGATTCAAACCCTGGAGGCAGATGAGTGGCGCCCAACTCGAGCACATCCTGCGCGGCATCCAGTTCTTTGTCATCCAAATGCAAATCAAACAGACGCATCGCGCCGTAGGCGTAGTCTGGTGAGAACTCCAGCGCTGCGCGCAGATGGTGCTTGGCAGCTGCGCGCCCGTTTTCCTCCGCCAGTAGTGCATCGGCCAGGTAACCGCGCGGAGCCGGTTGATGCGGATCCAAGCGCACCATGTTTTCAGCAGCTTGTTTGTATACTTCAGGGCGTTGATGTTCGTCAGCCCAGTCCGCCAATTGATTCCAGGCCCCATAATGGTCTGGGTCGCGTTCCAAGGCGCTGCGCATTTCATCGATGGCTGGTGTGACTTGCCCTTTGCGATACAACACATAAGCGCGACGAATGCGAAGCAATACCGGCTCGTCGCCAGCAAACACCGGTGGACTGCAGGCTGCCAGTGCTTCGTCCCACAGGTGCAATTTGCCTAGATAGTAGGCCTTCAAGACATGCGTATCGATGCTGCGGTCATCCAACTGCAGCGACGTTTCAATATGTTCGAGCGCCTGCGGAATCTCATCAATTTCTTGGAGCGCTTCGGCCATGCGTCGATAGCTCCGCGCATCATGTGGTCGCGCTTCGATGGCCTGTTGGGCAGCCTGTCGAGCGCTTTTTCCCTCATCCAATTCGCGCGACCATTCGCATAGTTTTGACCAGGCCCAATCATCACCGGTCGTCGAGGCGCAGGCTTCCGACAACGGCTCCAGAGCAGCTTGCTTCTTGCCTGCACGGTACAAACATTCTGCCAATGTCGCCTTCGATACCGGGTCGCGCGGATCGCTGACCAGGACCTGACGAATGACTTCCTCCGCCAAATCAAACTGCGCATCAGTCATATACAGTTCGCACAGCTCACGGGCGACTTCGGTCCAATGAGGATTAATGGCCCGAGCTCGTTCCAGTGCCTGAAGCTCGGCTGGATGGTCGCCTGCATGGCGATAGGCCAGCGCCAAATCCAACCAGCTTCGAGGTACTAGTGGAAATCGTTCTGTGGCTTGTCTGGCTACGTCAATTGCCTGTGAGCGCTGGTTCATCGCCAGGTGCTGCTGGACGACAACGGACCAGACTTGCCACAAATCTGGGCGATGCGCGCGCGCCTCTTCTAACTGCTCCAGTAATTTGGCGGGTTCGATGCGACCATTAGCGGCATCTCGATAACTCATCACCCCATCGCCGTAGGTAGTCTGCAAACGCAATTGCTGGAGGATGAATTCCAGCTGCTCGCTACGTTCGGCCGGGCGATCGCAAGTTTCAACCAAACTGCCGATGGCCGAATCACAATCGATGTTCAGTTCCAGGGCCCGTCGATAAGCCGTCCTGGCACCCGGTATATCTCCCTGTCGTTCCAGAACTTTGCCCGAGAGAAAGTGCGAGAGTTCGTTATGCGGCTCCAGTTCCAAGGCCAGCGTTAGTTCATCAGCAGCTCTGGGAAGGTCATGTGCGGCGATGGCCACGATAGCCGCTTCGCGCCGCGCCCAGGCATCGCGTGGATGAAATTCGAGAAACCGGTCAAGCTCCGAGCCAACCTCAGCCAATTTGTAATTGCGCAGAAATTGAATCAGCATCACACGCAACGAGTAACTGTGTGGATACTCGGTTACGGCCGCGCGCAACCGCTGCTCGGCCAAGTCGGGGCCATCGAGATCCAAATCCAGTTGCAATACACGTTCGCGCGCATCCAGATCCAGCGGATCGCAACGTATCACATCCAGAAACAGTTGTCGTGCTTCTGGCAAGTTGCCTTGATAAAGCGTTAAGGAAGCGCTTGCCCGCGCGAACATCGATTCGCTGCACTTGCCATGGGCAGCCTGCAAATACTCTTTGGCACGCTCGGGCTGATTGTAGCGACCAAAGGTTAACGCCGCATAGGAGAGCAACTCACCATCATTTGGATGCCTCGCTGCTGTCTGTTCGATAATCTGAAGAGACTCTGGCGTTTGATCAACCAGTTCCAATGCGCCAGCCAGTGTTCTGCCTGGCGAACTATTACGATCGCCAAAACGCCGATAGCGGTCGCGCAGCCAAACTAACGCATCATTGGTCAATTGGAAATAACGAGCGGCCATGAAATAGCGCCGCGATTGGCTCTCGTCTTTATCGTTGAGCGAAGCGGCCAGACGATACAATTCCAACGCTTCTTCACGTTGCTGTCGGCCCCAATAGTAATCGCCAAACAATGAAAGGGCTCGACCATCGCTGGGGTTGTACCGCAAGGCACGTTTCAACTGCTGATATGCCTCAGCATGATCACGGGCATCATCCAGCAACTCTGCGGCCAGACGAGACCAGAAGATCGGATGTGTCTTGTCACCCTGGCACGCACCACGCAAGATATCGATGCGTTGAG
>JADLDX010000568.1 GCA_020846515.1 Pirellulaceae bacterium | reverse complement strand
GGATTGCCCACGAGAGCGACGTGTGCGGGCGCAGCGCGTGGGCGGTTGGGCAAGCCGGGCGGTTGTTGAGAGTTCGAGACCAAATCGGCAGAGGCTGGCGAGTGGGTCATTGTGGTGGACTGTCTGTGGCACTGGAGTCCACGATCGTGACCCGAATCGCTTCCGTTCGACGTAAAGTCAGTCGATAGCCGCGAACTGAGAATTCAATCGGATCACCCATGGGTGCGAAGCCAATCAATCGCACTTGCTCACCATCGGTGAGCCCCATTTCCATCAATCGCTGGGCGACTTGATCGTCTCCGACTACATCCAAGACGATGGCTGTTTGCCCTTCTTTAAGATCAGCCAATGTGGTCATTGGTCGTGTTGAGGATCCCTGAAAAGCGTCCTGGTCTGGACAGTTAAGCGGTAGGGACTGCCACCAAGATATCGAGTAGCGCGCCCAATCGCAGTGAAAGTCGTTTGCCGTCCAGGGCAACCAAGCAGGGAGCGCCCGGCTTGAGCATGCGGATCTGAGCACCCGCGCGAAGTCCCATTTCTTGAAGCCGGTGGATCTGCGAGCTATCACCATGCAATTCAACAATGCTAGCGCATTCGCCAGCTTTCATCAGGTCCAAAGGCACAAGCGACTGGCAGGAGGTGGCAGAGACCATAATTGGCCATCCATCAACGGTGGGAAGGAAGCAGTCAAGTCTTGGAATTGAGACTCAGTGTCAATATCGACTCTTCTTTTATACACACTCCAGTATCTGTTGGGAAGCGTGTTTGCGAAATTTGCGGTCTGAACTAACCCTCCCAGCGCAGCGCCCGGGAGGGTCGAAAAAACAGCCGCTACTGCAGCCTGTTTTTTCGGGGAGGGTGCGTGCGCCGCACAGACGAGCTCGCAGCGAAGTGCTTCAGGCTTTGGTTAGCACGGGAGGCCCCCTCCCCGACTGAGCTGACGCCAGTCGACCCTCCCGCTGCTACGCAGCAAGAGGGTTAGTTCTAAGCCCTCCCCGACTGAGCTGACGCCAGTCGACCCTCCCGCTGCTACGCAGCAAGAGGGTTAGTTCTAAGCAAATCGCAATTGACGCACTTCGAAGGGCTGTCTACAGTCTCGCGCTCTGGGGGGACGTTCGAACTGATGCGCTTAGGCAAAATTTGCGGAATGCCTGGACTGTACCGCAAGCGGAAGTCGATAGAGCAGATGTTGGCCAGTGGAACCACTGGTAAGGGAGCCGCAGGTGCTCGGACGCCAGGCGAGCCACAGCGATAGTCAAACATGGATCACAACCAACACAAAAAGTATCGAAGGATCGAGCCATGAGGATCGGCTTTGTGAATCGTAAGTCAATTGCACCGCTCCTGATTGTGCTCAGCCTCGCTGCTCCAGGTTGCAAGAGCGGTTGGAAGATGCCCAGCCCTAGCAGCATGTGGCCTTGGGGGCGCCAGCCTTCGGCGGAAGCCTTAGCCGGTACTCCACCTAAACCCACGTTGGAATCGCCTGCTAGCAAATACACGCCCAACTCGGTCAACAGCGTGGCTGCGGGTGCTCCAACCAAGTCAGCTACAACTGCTGTGCCGGGCCCGGCCGTCTCCATGCCTGGTGGTAGCCTGGCTTCCACCAAGCCAACCTACGGCGGTGCAGCCAATGCCAACGGCTACCAAACAGGACCGTATGGCATGAGTGGCCTTTCAGCCTCCGCCAGCACCAGTGCGGGTGGCGGTTATAACTCTGCGGTGACGACGGCCTCTACGCCTACGACACCCGGGCCGAGCAGCACTGGATTTCCCGGTGGCAGTTACGTGCCTCAGAGCGCCTATGCAGGCACGGCCGGTCTGCCGTCAGCGACCATGCCAGCAGCCACTACGCCGAACGTAGCCAATCCATATGCTCCTCCCACTAGTTCACCAATGCAACCGCCGGCTGCAATGGCCAGCATGCCTTTACCGCCCATCCCCGGGACCACCAACCCGGTAACTCACGCCGGTGGTTCCTCAATGCCCAACGCCACGCCCGGCATGGGTTCTAGCATGCCGTCCTATCAGCCTGGTATGCCGAGTCTGCCAACCGGAAGCGGCAGCGCGACTGGGCCAGGATTCAGTACGGTTGGATTCCCGCAAGGCACGAGTGCACCACCTGCTTCGGCCGGTTCCATGTCGCTGCCACCATCCTCTTACGCTGGCGGTGTGCCGCTTAACTCCGGGGTACCTGCTCAAGGTGGCACGGGCGCAGACACCTATCGACCAGGCACCACGGGACGAACAACGACTTACAATTTTGGCTCAGGTAGCACAACTGTGCCGGTGAACAGCAATTCCTATGGCCCTTCGCAAACCAGCATCCCTGTGCCAGGAAGCAGCGGAGGCGGTTATGGTAGCTTCCAACTACCGCCGAACACTGCCACTCAACCTTCGCCTACGACGCAGCCAACTCTGCGATAGTGTCCTGAGTTCATCGGGTCAAGACTTATAAAGAGCCTCGCGAAACTTCGCGAGGCTTTTTCGTTTGCCCAGCGAAGCTGGAAAAATAGTTTACATGTAAACTATTTGATTAGGGCAAGTTCTGTAAATCGATACTCCACAACTGCTCAAACGGTCAGCCAACTGGAGTCCACTGACATGGGTCATCTAGGAGCGTCTTGGGAGTCTGGGTGTTGAAGTAAGCGGGCCACCAATTCTCGCACGCGAGCAGCCGTTCGCTTTTGGCGATTTCTACGATGAAACGCAGCCAAGGCCACTGGGTTGGTAGCCAGTGTCTGTTCCGCCAGGGACTGCAACGCCAAGTAGCGATCCATTCGCTCTTCGGGTGTTAATGCCCAGACTCGTCGATTCCGCTTCTGTTGTTCAGCTTTTATTGCTAGATCCAGGTCTTGGATGGCCATTGGCGAATCTGCGGCTGCTCGTGTTAGAACTGATACCTGACTTCAATCCTAGCAACCACCATCTTCGCTCGCAACCTGTGCATCGGGAGTGCGGCGCCATGACCGCTTGGTTGTCACAACCCTTTGTTGTCACAGCCCAGCGCCGCAATCCACTTGGCCTAAACGAAAGCTCACCAGCGTTGGATGGCAATGTCTTGGCCATTGATGGCCACGCGTTCCGCCTGAATGACGCTGTGTTTACCGGCGCGCACCGGTACGCCTTGAACCGTGATCTCGGTTTTCGGCTCCACTTTCACTTTTAGTTTTTCGGCGGGGCCGAGATCGACCAACTGGCGTTTCGAATCGAATTCCACAATGGCCAATGTGTGGGACGTGCCCTTCACGTCGGCTTGCGTAACGTCGACGACCATACCTCGATTTCTAGGGGCTGAACGCGCGACGCTGATCGCTTTCTGTTCATTAAGACTGACCGTGTCGGCGATGAGTATTTGTCGGTCACCTATCCGTTCGATAGGACCGATCGCGGTTACACGGTCTCCGGCCTTAAAGTCCCGAGCTTTCCAGTTCTTCATGGCGCCTAGATCGACAATGGTTGTTTCGTCAGGGCTAACCGAGGGTACAACGTTTCGCGCTTGAGCGTTGCCGGTTTGATCACCAGCTTCGACATTGCTCAGACGTACGATCAAGTTCTCGACGCCGTTGACTGTCGCGATCTTGGACGCATAGATCTGTCCGGTGATGGAATGGCGACGAGCATCTTCAGGCGCGTCATTCATTTCGACGGGATTGGGATCAGCCTTGGCTGCCAGAGCGGCTTTGTCCTCTTCAGTGAAGTCATAGCGGTCGTACACGTCGTAGCTGGCATTGTTATCCGAGTCGCGGAAAACGTTCAGACTCTCGTACACACCATCGTTATCCAAGTCATAGTAGCGTGTGGCTGATCCGTAAACGCTGGTGCCAGTGGCCGGCGCGTTGTAATAGGTGGGGCGATAGCTGTAGTAATCGTAGAACCAGCCCTCCTCACCAGGGCCATTGGTATTCATAAATCCGTACGTAGCGTTATCGGTCGCATTGTCGGCCGCTTTCGAAGCTGAGTTTATGGCGCGCTCAGTCGCGTCCACTGCTGCCTCCGCGATCTGCGCGACGCGCTCCAGGGGCGACACATCGTTTCGCGCGATCCATGCATCCAGTTGGTTCCAAGTCTCAGTACCGTAATACGACGAACGATTGTTTAGACGCTGGACGGCTTGTTGTCGCTGCTCGCGCCGCGCCTGTCGGGCCTCGGAACGCTCATTATCGGCTGCTCCTGGACGCACGGTCTGACCCGCCGCTTGCCGTCCTGCTTGTCGTGTTTCCCGGGCCTCTTGTCGGGCCTCTTGTCGCTGATTCGACTGGGTCTGGTTTGGTTGTGGTTGCTGAGCTGGTTGTGATTGAGCTGGTTGGGGAGCAGGCGTGTTGGTTTGTTGAGCACCTACGGATTGACTCGATGAAACGAGCGTTGCCAGGGCCAGGGCAGCTAATGAATGGCTCTTCATTTAAGAGGCCTCCTTGAAAGAGTAAACTTGCGACGCGGTCGATTGGCCGCAGTTGAATATGGGCAAGCATCAAGAAAGCAAGCCGCATGCCGATAAAAGGGGTCAGGTCTATTTAACGCTGCTGCTGCTGCTGCTGCTGCGCAGCATGGAACTAACCCTCCTGCTGCGTAGCAGCGGGAGGGTCGACCCGCGGCAGCGTGGGCGGGG
>JADLDX010000567.1 GCA_020846515.1 Pirellulaceae bacterium | reverse complement strand
TGATGGCTTCCAGTGGCAGATTGGCTTTATCGGCGGGTTTACTAACTTCGATCAAATCGGGGTGAGTCATGGCGTTCACCTGCGCGCAGTCTTCGCACGCGCCGCAGGGCAGCAATTGGTCGCCGGGACTGTTGTGACACAGCAATGATTTGGCTAGTAAATGCGCAAAGGTTCGCTTGCCAACACCGTCGGGGCCCAAGAACAAAAATGTATTGGCCAATCGCCCTCGAGCCATGGCGCGATCGAACCAAAGCTTTTGACGCTGGTGACCAATCAAGTCCGACCACTGCATGGCGTAACTGGCTCCTTCAATGGGCTGTTTTGCGTAAAGTTTGCGTACGTTGACTTGCGTAAAGTTGTCTTGAGTCAGGCTCTACAACTTCAGTGGCGGTTGGCCTTCGTAGGCTGAGCCAATCAGGCAGAGTTGGTCGAGGGTTTCTGCCAGCAGATCGAACAGATTTTTGAGTCGAGTGACGTCGTCGACGACACCTTTGACCATGAACAGCAAGGCATCGGTATTGGCCGGGTAGTCTGGGCCAAGCCAACCTTCGTCATCTTGGACTTCAAAATGGACATCGGGTTGAGCGGACAAGAGTTGCCGCAGTCGCTCGTTGGCGAATAACGCCTTGAGCTTGCTCTCGCTATTACCCTTGATGATGAAGTCGCGATCGAAATCGGCGTAACCAATTTGGACGTCTTGTGCCCCAAAAAGTTTACCCAGGCTGTTCAAAACGCCGCGTCGCGTGACGCGAAAGCGAAACTGGTCCGGGTTGACATAAGCGGCCCGAAAACGGGTAAATGGGATAGGTACTTTACCTGTATGTACGTGGAACATGTCCAATACGATGGTCCATTGTCCGTGTCTGACCTCCACCTTATCGCCTTGCCAGGCCCCACCTTCGACGAAATCTCCGCCAATTTCCTGGCACAATTTCTGCCAAATCTCCCGTATATCGGGTCCGAAAAGTCGTCGAAGTAGCCCCATCGTGTCGACCCTTAGTCAATTCGTAGTGTTCGTATCTTTGCGCCAACACATTCACCTGCTACGCTAGGGGCTTCCGGCAGGATGCCCCCCACGTGGTGACCAGCTGCGATCTCGTTGCCAGTAACCGTTTTCGTGTTGTCATTTGATCAGTATAGATATTTTCGAGGAAGCGATGACCAAGCCACACCACAAATTGAAGAAAGCCAACCATGGCTCACGTCCAGCCAATGCCAAGGCGCGTAAGGCGAAGCGTAAGAAAGTGCGCACCTAATGGTGCGAGGCTCGAGCGAGTTGCGACTCGCGAGCATGCGTTTAGACCTATTTGGTTACTTACTTGGCCTGAATCCGGCGGACCAGTGACTCCTGTCAGAAGTTAAAGGCTTTGCCTGTGGCGGTGCGCGAACTCATAATTGATCCGGCGTCGTTGGACTTTACCAACATTATCGCGGACGTGGCGGAGATTCGTAAATACAATCCTCAACGCTTCGAAATGGAGCAGTTGACGGCGATAATTTACGAGGACCTCGATCGCCACATCTGCGTGGGCTACAAAGACGTCACCTATGACGAATTCTGGGTGCGCGGTCATATGCCCAACATGCCTTTGATGCCCGGCGTCATGATGTTGGAAGCTGCCGCACAAATGTGCTCGTACTTTTCACAAAAGTTCGATCTGCTCGGTGCAGCCATGGTTGGTTTTGGCGGTCTAGAAGATGTGCGTTTTCGTGACCCAGTCATTCCCGGCGATCGGTTGGTGTTGGCCTGTGAGATGACGCGGTTACGCCGCGGACGGATTGTTTTCACCAAGTTTCAAGGCTTTGTCCGAAACGCCATGGTCGTGGAAGGTATTTTAAAAGGTATCCCGATACCGATCGAAATGCTAAACTCTCAACTGGCCAAAGCCAAACAAACAGCGGCGGATCGTCAATCGTAGAAACCGCTTGTTTTTTTGTTGGCGTATTTTTAGATGTCAACATGCCTTTAGTTGTCGGCGTGGCTAGTTGTCAGCGTACAGTGCAAACGTGCAACGCTGGGCTTACCTGCCGTCATCACAGCGAAACACTCTTTTTTCCACTCTACTCTTGCGAGGATGCGTTATGCGAATTCGAGTTGCCTTACTAGCTGTGGCCAGTAGCACTTGCTTGCACCAAATCGCCTTGGCTCATCCGGGGCACGCAGTAGAAGGCAGCGACTCTCACGGATTGGTGCATTACCTGGTGCATCCCGATCATCTGGCTCAGTGGCTGGTTGCCCTGTGCATCATGGCTATCTCTCTCACGATCGTGCGATCGGTCCGACGCTTGGCACCCGCCTACGCTCGAGCTCGTAAACGCGTCTAACGACAATAACTTTTACCGGCGTCGATCTTATCTATGGGCCGAAAACCGTGGGCTAGCGCCCTGCGGCTAATCAGCCGCAAGCGCGCTAGCGTCCGGTTTAGCGCGACTAAAGACCGACGCCCCTCTTACGCTTTGATTGACTTTGTGGCGGAATCGTCTCCAGCCGCCCGGCTGAGCTTGTGCCTGGTCGGCGAACCACCGGGCAGAACGCGCTGCTCCGCTTGGTCTTGAGCTCGCATGGTATTGCGTTTAGCTGGGTGGCCGGCACGGTGAAGAGAATCCAGCGGTCGAAGCTACTTCACCACCCACTAGCCAAGAATCGCGTGCCCAGTGAGAATAGTTATCCGATTGCTTGTCCTTCGTCTGACCGGCTCCGATAACCGTTCTGCTGTTAAAGAGATCATCGCGTGGATCGCAATTTTCGTACGTTTCTAATCATGAGCATGGCCATGCTCATGATTTTCATTGGCCTCCAGCGCATGTTCCTGCCCAATGTGCCTCCCGATGTGGCACAAAAAGCGGGGGGCGAAAATCAAGCCAAGGCTGTCGAAGATACCGCAGGCCCAGTAACGGACCAGCCAAAAGCCGACGAGCCAAAGGCCGACCAAGCTGCGAAGGTCGAAGCGCCGGCCAAGGACGGCGATGCCACGCTACCGTCCGATTCTCAAAAGTCAGATAAACCACCTGGCGAGAAACCACCTGGCGATCAGCCGACCGAGGCGGCCGCTGCGGCGCGTGCGCCCAACCTCGAAAAGGTCGTCACGCTCGGCTCAATGGATCCGACCAAGGGTTATCGTCTATTGGTAACCGCCACCAGCCGAGGTGGTGCGATCGAACGCATCGAACTGGTGGATGAAAAGAAGGTTGATCGCTTTCGATTTCGCGCCATCGAACATCGCGGCGGATATCTTGGCTACTTGGGTTGGCGTCCGACAACCGGTGGCGTATTGATTACCACCGTTCCAGTCGATTCTCCGGCGGCTCTCGCCAAAAGCCCAGATACGACCGGTGGACTATTGCCCGATGATGTGCTCAACAGCATTGATGGAGTCGCGGTCAGTTCTTACGACGGCGTGCAGCGTGTCTTGAAAGAGATCAAAGCTGGCAAGTCAGTCAAATTAGAAGTCACGCGCAACATAAATGGAGTGGCGTCGAACTTATCTTTTTCGACAACGTTGTCCCAACCGCCGTTGGATGTGCTGCGCACTCAAGAGTATCTCTCGGAGCAGGTGCCCGGAAACTTGCAACGCTTGAGTTGTTTGACCACGTTGGCCACG
>JADLDX010000566.1 GCA_020846515.1 Pirellulaceae bacterium | reverse complement strand
TTCGCGTAGCAAAAGCACGGCTGGATTGTAGCGATACATATAGCCCATCTGCACCATGAGTTGCTTTTGACGAGCTGACTCCAAGAGGTTTTTGTACAGGGGCAGATCGTTGCCGGCCGGCTTGTCCAGATGCACATGCTTGCCAGCATCAATCGCGCGACCGGCTGCCGCCAGTAAATCGCGAACAGGTGTTTCGACCAGCACCACTTCCAGACCAGGCGTGCTGAGCAACTGCTCTTCGCTCAGCCAGGGCAGGTCGCGAAAGGCGGGCAACTCTTTGGCTTTAGCCCACGCCTGCTCGTCGCGCTCCACCACACCCACGACCTCGTAATCAGGTGAGTCGCGATAAACGCTCAGCTTCGTGGCATGCGCATGTTGCACACCGATCTGCCCGACTTTTATGCGTGACTTGGGTGACTGTGCATTGACCGAAGACAACGCACCACTGGCCAGCCAAGCGCTACCTGCTACCTGAAGCATTTTTCGTCGAGTGAGTTGCGGCATGTCAGTCATTATGTAGGCACTCGCTGCAATGGTAACGAAATTGGGTAGACGGCGAACACTATGTCGCAGGTCCAAGCCGACGCAGGGCGGGGTGTTACAAGTAGCTGGGGGTAGGGCCAACTCTGACCAGCCGGTAGGAACTACGACTCGCTATCGAGCAACGCTGGTTGCTGTCGGGTCGATTGTCAATGCCGCAGACCATTGCGTGTCGGCAATCATTCCCAGGGTTAACCTCCGGTTAAACCTGGTCAAGCCCGGTTAAACCCAATACCGTTCAAATTTAAGCGGAGCAGCGCAAGCTGCCCGGTGTTTCTCCGAGAAAAGCCAAGCGGAACCGGACGGCTCGCGCCGATTCCGCTTTAAGTAGATGGAAAATTGAACGGTATTGCGGTTAAACCAGAGCCATACCCACGGGCGGCAGCTGATCATCGTCGTCAACCTTATTACTTCGCGGTGGCTTGGGTAGGTCGTCTATCCACGGCGTGTCCTGGCCAAGTGCTTCGTCACTGGCCTGGGATAGCAGTCGTGTAAAACCAGCCGGTGAGGATATTCCGAGTTTGGTCAAGGCCGATTGTCGACGACGATCGACCGTGCGAGCGCTGAGTGCTAATCGATGCGAGATGGCTTTATTGGGTAGGCCATCGGCAGCTAACGCCAGGACTGCGCGTTCGTCATCGTCAAGCAACTTCAGTTGCGAACGAGCCATTCGGCGTTGGCGATGTCGTTCAGCTCGCCACTGACTCAGGTCGAGCGAATGCTGGACTTCCTTCAGCAAGACTTCGGGCGGGTAGGGTTTCTCAAGCAGGGTCACGGCACCATTTTTCATCAATCGCACTGTGGCGCTCACATCAGCGCGACCAGTCACGATGATGATCGACAGCATCGAGTGCATGTCCATCAGCCGTTCTTGTAATTCGAAGCCATCAATTTCCGGCATCCCGAGGTCGGTAATCAGGCAACCGACCTGATCGGGTGTGATCGTGCTCAGAAAGGCTTTGGCGGTTGAGAAACAGTGGACCTCATGTTTATCGCATTGCAACAAACATCTCAGCGAGTCCAATACCGGCTGCTCATCATCCACGACGAAAACTGGGCGCGAGACTGTCATGCTTCCTGTCCGTCAGCGGTAAATCGATACGTTGTTGGCTCAATCACGCGGATAATTCCGTTATTTATCGAGTGCGCCCATTCTACAATGTTTTCGGGCGTTACGGAATCGAAGCCGCTGAGTCGCTCAGATTCGCCGGAACCACCCGGCAGAGTCTGGCTCGGGTTACCCGATGACTCGGTGAAAAAACTGGCCCTCAGATGTGGCCTCCACGATAGCACGCGCAATTTTTCCACCACCACTGGCCGATGGTTCAATCGGGGAAATCGTTGAGTAATCTGTCGTTTCGTTGCAAATGACACGCAGATCTACCAGGGTAGCACCATTCTCAAACGCGGTCCGCGTGATCGTGTCATTAAACACACACAGCCCGGCAATTTCAGATGAATCCAGCCCGGGAACGGCATCGTAAATTGTGCACACGGTCAACCTAAGCCGCAGTGCTCGAAGTTCGGATACCAGCTTCCGGTATTGAAGCCTGAATTCCGTCACCGCTTGTGCGACCAGTTGCAGTGACGATCGAATATCAGTGGTGGGTTGAGAAAAAATGTTGCCGGCCATCCAGAGTGCATCGTTTCCGCCAGCGCTCAGCACGATGTGAGTAGCATCCTGTGGTATCCGTTCCAATTGACGAAATACAGAAGTGACGGTCGCGCCATCCAAAGCAATGAGCGTTGCCTTATCAGATTTCGGCAACGCCCGTCGCAAATGCTCAATGACAGACGGTCCTCCGGGGACGTAAAGTGCATTGTCGAAGATGGAGTCGCCCAAGAGGACAATATGTCGCGTCAATTCACAACCTTTCGCATAACGTAATTGTTAACTGTGCACCGCAAAAATTATGCTCTGACAATCCGCGGCATCGCCGCTCCCCGTTCACCTAACGCTGTGAAGCATTTTAGAAGCGGAACGGCGCAAGCCGTCCGGTGTATCCCGGTAGTTATAGGAACCGGAGGGCTTGCGCCCAACCGCTACAAATGCCGGGTTATTGGTTTGTGATGCGTGAATGGCTATGTAACGCTCATTTCATCATGCCAAGATACAATAGCAAGACAAAGATAATCGTAACCCAAGTACGCGTGACCTGAGAAAGGATGCCGCATCCGCACTTCGGTGCACACAAAAGGCAAAAATCCCGCAAATCGCAAAACCTTTTGAAATCGCATCCAGCGCAAACAGAATTGCGACTTGGGGAGTCATGTTGGTTATGAATTGCTCGTACATTTCCCGCGAAGCTGCGATCGCAATCGCAGCCTGCAGGGCGATTACAAGGGCTACAGCCGATGTAAACGCGAACAAATAAGCTAAGGGCAACGGTCGCGGACGCTCGGGCTCATGGCGATCTTCAGACATAAGGCGACTGCTATTACCGGACAACGTTTCGAAGCGAGATTGTGGAGCAAGATTGCATAACGTTGCAGCATTCTAAAGCCGCCCTTGAATCTAACGTTGTCCCTGCTCGATGCGTCAGGTTGGCAGGATTCTCCTCGAATGAATGTCGCACTCCTTGATTGTAACCGGGCGTTCAACTCAAATCACTCGCATTCAGATGCGAGCTGCAAGTCTGGCGCGCATGGATTCCAGTCGGGTAACGGCTGGGTTCAGCCAGCCCGAGCAGTTGACTCGGGCGCAAGCCAATGCGGATGATCGAGGGCTTGGTCTGCAACTCTTTGTTCGTCCTTCATGCTACAATTGTAAGTGGCGATTTAGAATGCCGTCAATTTGAGGAGTATTCAATGCCATTGGAACTTGAGCAAGTAGCTGCTGAAGCGCGTCCGATCTTCGAGAGGATCCAACCAAGTTTGTTGTCGACTGACCCCAACGCGTTTGTCGCCATCGAACCCGAATCAGGGGACCATTTTGTCGCACAGACATTGAGCGAAGCTGCGGAGAAGGCACGCGAGCGATACGCAGAAAGATTGGTCCATACATTTCGCGTAGGCCATCCCGCAGCAATCCATTTTGGTATGCAAGAGCGATGAAGGGAATCGTAGATCAAGCAGGACGCGCGATTCCAGAGATCCAGTTGAGGTCCAATAACAGCCATCCGTTACAAAGCATATCGGTTTGGATTGATACTGGATTCACTGGTGACCTCGTCTTGCCGCAAAAGACAATTGACGAGTTGGTGCTCAATCCCTCTGGTACTGTCGACGGGATACGGGCTGATGGATCGCAAACCGTTCTCACGACGTACCATTGCGAGATCGATTGGTTTGGTTAAAAGAGTGAGTCTAGAAGTGATCGCAAATTCCGGCACGACACCGCTATTGGGCGTCGGACTGCTATTGGCGAAAGAATTAGTCGTCGACTACACCAATCTGGCGCTCACACTGCTCCCAAAGCAGAAGATTTACTAGGACGAACGCCGGCGATCACGTAGTCGCTGCCAAAAACTATGATTCCAATTCGCGGCTGAGCGGCGACTTACCTGCATCGCTTTGTTCGTCCGCGCTTGTGTTACGAGAAGCTGATTTTCAGCCCCATTTCTTTCATTTGCAATAGTGCTTCGGCATTGCCGCGAGCATCATCAACGGGATCGTGGGTGTGTTTCGTCTTCCGGAGGTGTTTGAAGTTCACAAAGGTATCTTTCTGCATGCCCTTGTACAGCGATCCGAGGTTTGTTGAGCTGAAGCCGAATGGATTCGTTCCGATGAAATGATGAAAGTACCAGTTGATGAATTGCCAATCGAAACCGTTGTTGTCCGAGACAAACATCATGCGGCCCTTGCTGTTGGAGGCCAGCCATTCTCGAAACTGTTCCATCACCTGCTTCGGGTCATCGAATGCGAGGCATTCTTCGCGTGTAAACCCACTGACCGCGAGAGCGTCCGGAATGAATTGATCTGATACTGGTTTGAGCTTCCCGTAGAAGGTGCGATTCAATTCGGGTTCCAC
Source organism: Pirellulaceae bacterium (assembly GCA_020846515.1). GTDB lineage: Bacteria > Planctomycetota > Planctomycetia > Pirellulales > Pirellulaceae > Aureliella. The sequence goes on along the minus strand of JADLDX010000566.1, from coordinate 10,035 downwards.
GATGACCGCGCCGAAGCAGATCATTGAGTAGTCGCCGGGAATTGGCCCATCAGATTCGATGTCAACCATGACGTACGGCAATGAAGTGTGCTCCTGTGTGTTGAGCGGACGAAAGACTGGATTCATCGAGACGACGGGATAGAGCTTCCATCAGAAGTCGGCTGATCGTCGGCTTCGGTGCAATCCTTGGTTCGTCCATAAGGTCCTTGATCTGCCAGGTTGATCGTCCGCGACCGAACCGATTCCTGTATTTTTGCGTAATACTCGCGCAGTCGTTTCGGATCGTGTCCGACTTCTTCAGAGATCTCGTGCCGAACCCTTCGCACTTCTTCGAGTATGGGCGGAGTTGCCATGGTGTTACGTTCCCCCGAGCAATTCCATTGGAGTAACTAGTTCTGGAGTGAACAGTCCAAGTATACCATTGATTCGGCGAATTTGCCCAAATTTGTTCGCGTTTGCCAAGTGCTGGCAGTTCCAAGTTACGAGGAAGTCGCAACGATGGTACGAGGCTAGTGCCAAATGCAACGCGTCTCCGAATGGGTCGGCCGGCATCAGTTTGTTTGCCGAAGCGATTGGGCATCCATTGAAAGTTGGGGCTATTGAGGACTTTGGTCCATCGTTTTGTTCCCGATGTTTTTGAACCCGAGAATACGGCTTGGAGTATATCCGGTCTGCCATCGAAGCCGCAACTAAGTATTGCCGAGCGCGAGTTTCGTCGGTCCTAGTGAACCTGCCAAACAATTTGGGATCGCGCAGTTTCGTACTCGTACTCAGCCCTTCAGGGCGGTACTCGTACTCGTACTCGATGCATCACATTCCCTCATCGAGTAGGAGTACGAGTACCGCTGCGCTGAGTACGAGTACGAACAAGAGCAAGCATTAGTTTACGCGTAAACTATTGGCGGCAACACAATCGTGGATGTCGATTTGGACATCGGGAACGTGTAATTATGCAGTGACCCGCGCAATAATCCGGTCTGCAAGGATATTACAGACGCAGTGTGCAGCACATAAAAACATGTGCTTGCTCTTCATCGCATAATTTTATAAGTCGGATAACGTGTGGCTCACAATGGGGGGCGAAACTTAAGGAACGGCTGCGAAGCATCGGAATGCCTCCTCGTTTGGACTCGATTTGCCCCACCCCTCGCGAAGTGCCTGCCAGGCGATTACTGTATGCAATTCGCTCTCGACGATCTCTCGACTCCTTCCGTACTAATCAGGTCCAGCGCATGTCCGCTCAGCAACTCAAAGGCATCGTTCCGCCGATGGTCACACCCCTGGTGGACCGTGATACACTCGACATCGCCGGACTGGAACGGCTAGTGGAGCATATGCTCGCCGGTGGCGTGCATGGTTTATTTGTGCTGGGCACTACCGGCGAAGCGCCCAGTCTCAGCTATCGCTTACGTCGGGACTTGGTAAGCCGCGTCTGCCAACAAGTTGCGGGGCGGGTGCCGGTGTTGGTAGGCATTACCGACACGGCCTTTGTCGAATCGGTCGAACTGGCTCGACACGCTGCCCAGGCCGGCGCCGACGCGCTGGTGTTGGCCACACCCTATTACTTCCCAGCCGGCCAAACCGAACTACTCGACTATGTCCAGCATCTGGTCGCCGAGTTGCCATTGCCACTGGTCCTCTACAACATGCCCAGCCTGACCAAGGTCTGGTTCGAATTGCCAACGCTGCAAGCATTGACCAGTTGTGAGCAAATCATCGGCATCAAAGATAGCAGCGGCGACCTGGACTACTTTCGCAGCCTGATGAGCTTGCGAAATCAGCGTCCCGATTGGTCAATCATGATGGGCCCCGAAGCCATGTTGCCCGAAGCCATGGCCGCCGGCGGGAACGGTGGTGTCACGGGAGGCGCCAACCCCTTTCCGAAACTATTCGTCGAACTCTACGAAGCCTGCTTGTCAGGCGACCCGGCCCGCCTGGCTCGGGCTCAAACGCAGGTCGCCCAACTGCAAGCGATCTACGACATCGGCAAATACGCATCTCGGTTCATCAAAGCCACCAAGTGTGCTTTGTCGCTGCTAGGCATCTGCGATGACTTTATGGCTGAACCGTTTCATCGCTTCCGCCAACCCGAACGCCAACGCGTTCAGGCCATCATTGAATCATTGAAACAATCGCAGTAAGCACTCACACATGCGTTAGCGACTTGCCCTGCTGGATCAGTTCCGGCAGCGGCAGGAATTGTTCAGCCAAAACAACTTCGATCGTTTCGACCACCGCCGTAACTCGATGATGAGGCATCATCTCTTTACGCAAAAATGTGAGAATTTTATCGCACACGTCAAAGGGCACGACGACTTCGATGCGAATATTGCTGCCAGTAGCGATGGAGTTTTCGGTCACCTGTCGGCGCCCGGCGCCGCGACAGGCGATGACGGTAAATCCAGTGGCACCTAAGCCTACAAATCCACGTTCAAACTGCTCCTCCAAATGCTCTTCTGCGATCACCGTCACGCGACGCATACGGGCCATGCCGCGCGTTCGCGCCGCCTGCTGATGGTCTGCTAACGGACGATGGCTTTCCAAGCCAACGATCTCCAACTTCAAACCTTCGGTCTCCAGTTCTTGCTGCATTTCATGCAGTTTTTCCATCACCGTGTGGTCGATCAACTTGGCGTCCGACACATCGAGCACGATGTTTTGTCGTTGCACCAAGGCGATCTGTTCCAATTGACGACGGAAAGGAATCCAATTGCTGAACACCGCCGACTCTTGGGCACGAATCAGCGTGGTGTTATCGTCCAGTTGCTCCGTGTTCAAGAAGGCTTTGAAGAACGAGTGCAGTGGTACACCATTGATGACGTGAATAAAGAACTTGAGCGCAATCCCGGCACCAATACCGATCAACAAGTCGGTGGCCAAGGTCACTATGAGCGTGACCACGAAGATCATCAATTGCTCGCGACCACTGTGATACACATGCACAAACTCGGTGGGGTGCGCCAAGCGCGAACCGGTATACACTAGCATGGCGGCCAGGGCTGCCAAAGGAATTAAGTGCAATGTAGTGGGCAACAACGCCACACATACCAGCAGGAACACGCCGTGCCACATATCCGCAAATCGTGTGCGGGCTCCATTATCGATATTGGCTTTACTGCGCACGATCTCAGAGATCATCGGCAGACCACCGACCATCGCCGAGCACAAATTGGCGATGCCCACGCCCAGCACGTCACGGTCCATATTCGTTTTGCGTCGCCAAGGGTCCAGCGAATCGATAGCCTTGGCGCTCAAGATGGATTCCAGCGTACCAATCATAAAGAACATGAACACCCACTTCCAGGCGCGCAGTTCCATAAGCACCGTAAAGTCTGGTAGCGTGATTTCCTTGAACATTCCCAAGATTTGCTTGGGCATACTGACCAGAAATTGCTCACCCAATTGATACTTATGCCCTTGCAAGACATAGCTGTGATCGTGCAAGAGATCCAAACCCCATCCCAGAATGACAGCCACGACTAAGACGATAATCTGCGGCGGTACGGCGGCCATCGGCTTGATGCGTTTACGTACCGAAGGCCATGAAAACAGAATGGCCAAACTGACCAGGCCGATCAGGGCGATGGCCGGATTGGCTTCCGAGATGTAGTGAGGGATGTGCGCCAGTAGGTGCAGTGGTTCGCCTTTGGCGCTAACACCCAGCGCCACCGGGATCTGCTTGGCGATGATAATGATGCCGATCGCAGCCAGCATACCGTGGATCGCTGCTCGCGGAAAAAACTCGCCCAAGATCCCGGCTTTGAAGATACCGAACAGTATTTGCAAGATGGCGGCCGCCACACCGACGGCTAAAGCCGCCCGATAGGCCGCGGTGTCGGCGGCTGAAAAACCGTCGATGATGCCGTTGCCACCAAAGTCTTCGATACATCCGACCGCAATCACAATCAAACCGGCGGCCGGACCTTTGATCGTCAACTCGGAATTGCTGATCAGCGTGGTGACAATCGCACCAATGATCGCCGTAAAGATCCCAGCCATCACCGGATAACCGCTGGCCAACGATATACCCAAACACAACGGTAGGGCAATCAGAAAAACAAAAAAGCCCGATAAGAGATCGTGCTTCATATACTTAAAAAAACCGCTCGCATCGCCACGAGGCACATCGCCAGCGGCCGATAGTTGAGTTTCCGACATTGTTCAAACGTGCTTTTTTCAGATGGGCTTTGGATCGAGTAACGATTGGGATCGGCCGGCGAACCAAAGGGTCCTGGCAACGATCAGGCGGCGGACGAGCGAAGCCCGCTTAGTAATTGGACATCAAAAAAATCGTTGGCCTGTAACCGTCCGGCCACCATGGAACCGGCGCGATTCAAGCAGGCTGTGGATTCATTCCCAACCCAACCCGATTCTTCAAAGAGAACAACACCACAACGCCAATGCATCAATATTCATGAACATGGATGAACATGAATAAACATGCACTAACAAAATCTCGCTGGTGGCCCGCGCTCGAGATGCGCCGCCTGAAGAGCCGACCAGAAATCAACGTACCGACATCTTGGTACATCTCCGAAGAAAGTGGGCGGAGATAGCCACAGAGTACCACCGGGCTGGAGAGAAAGCACATCCTGAACGTCGGACCGGTCATCTTCCAGTTCCAACACGCGAGACTCGGCGCACATACTTGACGTGGCACGCGCTGCCCAATAATCAACCAGCGAACCAGCCACCATCAGCCCGATTAGCAACCAGGCGATGGCCACGAGTTTCGACGGATACTCGTAAGATGTTCGTGTGTGCATATAAAATGACGGTACCCGCGGCCATGCCCTATGTCAAGTTGGCCGGGCCCCCTGGCGACGACAAACTGGTTATCATTAGACCAGACCGTGGTCGCCAGAAAAGCCAGCTTGGACTCCCTCATTCCGTCTCCCATCCTCTCCAAACAGATCGTGACTTATGTCGACTCTCACCTATCAAAATCGTCCATTCTTACCTGCTTGTAATGCAAACCGATGGCTTGGCATTTCGACCGCGCTAAGTGTGCTGGTCCTGTCGAGCATCTGGGCTCAAGCGCAAAGCGTTGTGACGGTCGTGGGCAACGGCGTAAAAGGCTATTCCGGTGATGGTGGACCAGCCGCCGCCGCTCAGGTCAACAACCCCTACGCCGTGGCGCGCGGACCTGATGGTCTGATCTACATCTGCGACGTCGATAATCAACGCATTCGCCGCATTGAAAAAGATGGCACTATTACGACGTACGCGGGCAATGGCGTAAAGGGCTACGCTGGCGACGGTGGACCGGCCACTTCTGCAGCGTTGTTCGAACCCTACGAAATGGCTTGGGATAAAGCTGGCAATCTCTATTTTGTCGAGCGAATGAACCATATCGTGCGCCGCGTGGATGCCAAAACACGCACGATTTCCACGGTGGCCGGCGTCGGCAAACCTGGCTTTGGAGGCGACGGTGGTCCGGCCATCCAGGCACAGCTCAGCCAACCGCACAGCTTGGCGTTTGATGCTCAAGGCCAACTACTGGTGTGTGACATTGCCAACCATCGCGTGCGCAAAATTGATCTATCCACAGGCACGATCACCACCTGGAGCGGCACTGGCGAAAAGAAGACCGCTGCCGACGGTTCCCCCATCACTGGTTCCGCTCTCAATGGCCCTCGGGCTATGGCTTTGGCGCCCGATGGCAAAATTTGGTTGGCATTACGCGAAGGCAATGCCGTTTTGCAGTTGGATCCGGCCGCCAAGACATTGAAACGCATCGCCGGTACGGGCAAGTCAGGCTTCACCGGAAACGGCGGACCCGCTCTGGAGGCTACGCTTTCCGGCCCCAAGTGCGTTGGCTTGGATGCCAAAGGCAATGTTTACCTGGCCGATACCGAATCGCATACGATTCGCATGATCGATATCGCGACCGGCAAATTAGAATTGATTGTCGGCGACGGCAAGCTAGGCGATGGTCCCGATGGCCCAGCTTTGACTTGTCGTTTAGCGCGACCCCATGGTGTCTTCGTTGATTCAGATGGCACCATCTGGATCGGCGATAGTGAAAATCACCGCGTGCGAATCGTTAAACGCTAAACTCAACCACTAACCTGTATTCCCCCACCTATGACGCACTGCGTATCCATGATGAAATCTAGCCACCCACTGTCGATCGGCCTACTTACTCTAATCATTTTGATGACCTCAACTCCGCGTATGCAAGCTCAACAAAATTTGGCATCGAAGCCACGTTTCGCCATCATTTTGCATGGTGGAGCAGGCGGCGAGCCCGATAAGTGGACCGAACAGTACAAGCAAGCCCGCCGCGAAAGTTTGGGCCAGGCTTTGGATGTGGGCGTCAAGTTGCTCGAAGGTGGCGGTAGCTCGCTGGCTGCCGTCGAAGCCGTCGTCCGTGTCTTGGAGGACGATCCAATGTTCAATGCAGGTCGCGGTTGCGTTCTCAACGAGCAGGGTGAGCACGAACTGGATGCTTCGATCATGGACGGACGCAATTTGGCCTGCGGTGCAGTAGCCGGAGTAAAGCGTGCTAAAAACCCCATCACTGCCGCCCGCCGTGTGATGACCGATACCCGCCATGTTTTGCTCAGCGGTGTCGGCGCGGATAAGTTTGCGGAAAGTATCGGGCTGGAATTAGTATCGGCGGATTACTTCATCACCGAAGAACAACGCAGTGCATGGAAGAGTTGGCAGGCTCGCGAGGCAGACCGTAAGAAAGGTGCTCAAATCGCACAACCGCGTTATCTCGGCACGGTCGGTTGTGTCGCCATCGATTCCCAAGGGAATATAGCGGCCGGCACAAGCACCGGTGGGCTCATGGGCAAACGCTGGGGCAGGGTGGGGGATAGCCCAGTGATCGGTGCTGGCACCTACGCCGCCAACGATACATGCGGAGTCTCGTGTACCGGTACCGGAGAAGAATTCATTCGCCATAACGTGGCGGCCGACTTGTCCGCTCGACTGCGTTACGCCAACCAATCCTTGTCCGCAGCCGCTGATACGATCATCCAAAAGATCCTGCCCGACGATTGCGGTGGCCTGATCGCTATCGACAAGCAGTACAACATCGCAGCTCAATTCAACACAGCCGCTCTCGCGCGTGCCCTGGCCGATTCCAGTGGCCGACGCGAGATTCGACTGGCTCGCGAATAGCATTTGCCGTCGGTCATTCGCTGAAGCCACTCGCGCAGACGAATCAATCAATGAGCCGCCGCGCAGTCGCGGAAGCTCGCCGAACGATTGGCATGGCAGCAAACATCACCCACTATCTACCCATTAACTCTCTGACGAAACCACTTGGACATGACGAAGACCTGGAGCGTAGAATCCTGGAAGGATCGCCACGCAAATCAACAACCAACTTATGCTGACATGTCGGCATTGCGAGAAGTGCTGGCGGTGCTGCGCTTGATGCCGCCGCTGGTCACCAGTTGGGAAATCGATCATCTCAAATCGCTCATAGGCGAAGCCCAGGCTGGCACAGCCTGGTTACTGCAAGGTGGTGATTGCGCGGAGAGTTTCGAGGACTGTCAGGCGGAACCAATCGCCAGCAAGCTGAAAGTCTTGTTGCAAATGAGTCTGGTACTGGTCTACAGCTCACGTCAACGCATTATTCGAGTCGGCCGAATCGCCGGCCAGTATGCGAAACCGCGAAGCAGCGATGTCGAAGAACAAGATGGCGTGACGTTACCTACCTATCGAGGTGACTTGATCAACCGTCGTGGATTTTCGGAATCGCATCGGCGGGCTGATCCTCAATTATTGCTGCGCGGCTATGAACGCTCGGCGCTGACATTGAATTTTATTCGTGCACTCAGCCAAGGTGGCTTTGCAGACCTGCATCATCCAGAAAACTGGAAGCTCCTGTTTGCGGCCGGTTCGGATGAATCCACGCGCTATCGGCAATTGGTCAATTCTCTGAGTGAAGCTGTTCGCTTCATCGAAGCCATCTCCAATACGCCGTTAGAAGAACTGCGCCGAGTCGATTTCTTTACGTCGCATGAAGCCTTGCATTTGCATTACGAGCAAGCTCTCACACGTGAAAGCGTCCGAGGATGTGGCTGGTACAACCTGGGTACGCACATGCCTTGGCTGGGTGATCGCACGCGCGCATTGGATGGCGCTCACATCGAGTACCTGCGAGGAATTCGCAACCCTATTGGCGTGAAGGTCGGTCCGAGTATGTCCGCCGACGAAGTTTGTGAACTGGCCCGTGTGCTCAACCCGAGCAATGAACCAGGACGACTCACGCTGATCCATCGACTGGGCGCCGCACATATCGCTGCCAAGTTACCGCCGTTGCTGGAGGCAATTCAGTCCGCTGGCAAGCAAGTGTTGTGGATCTGCGATCCGATGCATGGCAATACGCGTTCAACCAGTTCCGGCCACAAGACTCGTCGCTTCGATGACGTTTTAGGTGAGCTCCGGCAATCCATCCAAATCCACAAGGATGTCGGCTCGCACTTAGGCGGCGTACACCTGGAACTGACCGGTGAAAACGTCACCGAATGCGTCGGTGGAGCCGCCGGTCTGACCGAAGACGACTTGCACACCGCTTATCAAACGCACTGCGACCCACGCTTGAACTACGAACAAGCCATGGAGATCGCTTTTTCGATCGCGGACGAGATTCGCAAAAAGTAAGCCGCCGACCCGTAGCCACTGTCGCCAGACAGTGGAACCGTAGCCACTGTCGCCAGACGGTGGAAGCGTTACAGGTGGATCTACCACCGCTTGGCAGCGGGTGGCTACCGCGCCAGACGGTGGAAGCATTGCAGGTGACTCTCCACCGCTTGGCAGCGGGTGGCTACGAGCGCGGTGGAAACGTTTCAGGTAAGTCTCCACCGCTTGGCAGCGGTGGCTACGAGCATCCGCGATGTTATTCGCGTACGGACTGTTGAAACAAAACCAATTTGCTCTTGAGTGAATCGACAATCTGGCTGTGGCCGGCTGAAACATCATGCTCTTCCGATAGATCCGTGGCGAGGTTGTAGAGCGCGAGTTTTGAACCGTCCACATTCATCAGCAACTTCCAATCTCCATCGCGTATGGCCAGCGTGGGACTACGCCCAGCTCCCGTCGGATGGTACCACATCATCGGTGACTGCCTGAGAAACGCTGTACCACTCAAGGCAGCAGTGGCATCCACACCATCACTGGTATAGCCAGCGGGCATCTGTGCACCGGCGAGTTGGCAGAACGTAGGCACTAGATCGCATACATTCAGAACGGAGGTGTCATCGACTCGGCCGGCCGGTACATGCCCGGGCCAACGCGCAATAAAGGGCACACGAATACCGCCTTCATATAGAGTCCATTTCTCTCCTCGCAATTGGCCATTGAGGCCACCGCGGTTCAGCACCGCACCGTTGTCGCTGGCAAACACCACCAGTGTATTGCTGCGCATTTGCAATTCATCGAGTTTGCTCAGAATTCTGCCGATCTGTTCGTCCATGAAACTCACCATGGGAAAATGGGTCTGCGCCGGTTCCTTGACATCGGTATAGGGTGCGCGCATTTCGTCGGTCGGTTTCATCGGCGTATGCGGGTCTTTGAAGAACGCGTGCACCAAAAATGGTTGGTCCGTCTGCTGGCGCGCATGATTCTCTAGGAACTCGATGGTGGCATCGCTGATGGCGCGACTGGACCAGGTCTGCCACTCGGGTTCGTCATAGGGATAGAGTTCGTGGGGCTTATCCACAGGCAATGCCTGTTTCCAAGTTGGTGCGTTGCCGAAGTCGGCCCTAGCGATGTCGAAGCCATAAGAGGTAACGGGCGGTGCGTCTGGGTGATTGATGAATAACTTGCCGTTTCGAAAGGAACCGCTGCCGCCACCCAAGTGCCATTTGCCGAAATGCGCCGTGTGATACCCCGCCTGTTGCAAGGCGCGCGGCATGGACGGTGCATGCGGGTCGAGCCAGTCAGGCATCCCGCGTCGTTGATTTTCCGCCAAAGCAGCCAAGTGACCGAAGATACGCCAGCGCGGTGGAAACTGGCCCGTAATTACCGAGGTTCGAGTGGGTGAGCAGAGCATGCTGACATAGAACTGGCGAAAAC
>JADLDX010000565.1 GCA_020846515.1 Pirellulaceae bacterium | reverse complement strand
TCTTGCTGATGGTCGCATGGTCGTGCAGTATCCCAGGACCGATGCGCGTACCATCTTTCAGCGTGATGAGACTGGGCACATTGGCTTGTGCCCAGACCATGGAAGCAGGCGTGACCAGAGTCAGACAATAGGTAACGACTGCCAGTAGAACTCGACACTTCGAGGGCATAACAGGGATTCCCTTGAAAGCAATGCCCGATCGCTTACCGCTGATTTCGTACTGCTGATCTCTTACCGCTGAGCCCTAACTACTGAGCTCTTACTACTGAGCTCTTGCTTCTGAGCCCTTACCGACCGCCGAAGAACTTACGCAACGTTTCGCTGGCAGCGTCCTTCGAAGAACCAGTAACAGGCTTGGCCTCGCGCGGCGGTAGCTTGCCAGGCTTCTTGGATGGTGTCGGCTTCGTTGGTTCGGCCGCTGGCTGATTACTACTGGTTTCGCTATCGACCTGCGCGTCCATGACTGTTGACTCGGCCGACAAATCCAATTTCGCAGAGTCCGCCAAGTTGAACTGTCGAGTTACCGGCTCATTGCGATCGCGCTTGATCTGATCCGCTTCTTCCAACCATGAACTGACGTCGACTTCTTCGTAACGGCTATCGCCAGTATTCGCATCGGCCGTCCGCATGGCCGCGTCTTTCACATCTTTGACTTCGGGTTTCTTCTTGCCCGCAATCGCGGTCTGAATGACGACTTCGAACTCAAGCTTGCCAACTTGAATGCGATCACCATGCTTGAGAACTTTAGCCTTCGCGGGATCCAGCTTCTTCTCGTTGACGATGGTGCCATTGCGGCTCTTTAGATCGATCAGCAGTAGGCGCTCGTCCTTCTGAATCAAAGCACAGTGCCGACGGCTGATCGAATCGCTCTTGGGTCGCAACTGACACTCATCACTTCGCCCAATCAGAAATTTCTCCTGCGTGACTGGGACCAGCTTGCCTTCACTGCTACCGGACAGAACCTTCAGTTGTATTTGCACGTCACGTCTCCACTAGATGAGATCAACGCTTGGGGCAGAGCATAGGAGCGTCGATGTTTTGACCAGTATCACCCGTTGGCAATTCCATGCCAGGTAATGCCTGCTCTGCGCGTACTCACCAATCTTAACAAAAAAAACGATTTGTATCTGAAAAAAGCTCTCTACTACGTATAGTACGTAAAAAAGTAATCCTTTACCCTACCTTTTACGGTACCGCACCAACTCTACGGCGTCACACTAGTATTTTAGGGACCACCACGGGCAATTGATCCCCACCTTTTTCTAATTCGACAACCCGCAGTCCAAACTCCCGGATTAATGGGGCTAGAACCCAGGATAACACAAGCTTGCCAAATGTCTCACTCTCAAGCATTACTTCCGGTTGAGTAACACCATGCTGGCGAGCCTCGGTCTGGCGCGACCGCGGCAGTTCCGCCAAACCAGGTAACTCGGGCGCATGCTGGCTCGATGCGCACAAAATACTTCCATGCTGCAATACACTGGCCCCCAGTCGTCTCTGGGCACTTCCGACTACTTTGCTGCCTTCACAGACGATATCGCCGCAACTTCTACGCTGAAAGCAAAGGAAGGCTGCTTGGCTGCGATTGCCCGCCTGACCCGGCCGGGCTTCGTCAGGAGTTGCGACCGCGCAGCCTTTTAAGTCACTCACCACGTCCGTGCGACTCAGTGCATTCGGATTGGCACACGGCTTGACCCATTGCTGGGCATCCCAGCCCATGCCTTGCAATCCATCGACCAGTGCGCCGTGGACGAGGTCGTAGAGCTGGGTGGCCGCACCAATTTTGTTTCGGCCGACCGGGATCGCTACGCTGTAGGTCCATTCGCGATCGTGCACGATTGCGCCACCGCCGCTGGCTCGCAACACCACGGGTAACGAGGCGCTGGGCGGATGCTGGCTACGATCGCAATCAGCTTGGAAATGTCCCAACGATAGCGTGGGCTGCGACCAGCGATACAAACGCACGAAGGCACACCCCTGCTGCTCGGCCGCCTCGAGCAGCCGGCGGTCGATGGCCATATTCGACTCGCCCAAGCGAGGTTCATCTACGTAGGCGTAGGCGTCCATCGTACGACTGGTTTCCTGGCGGCTGATACTTCATCTGGTCGACTAATGGCGGTCGAATGGGGCGCGGCATGGACGAGCTCTTGATCTTCTTCGAGAATCAGCTCGATAGCGCGCACAAACGCATCCATTGTCTCTTTGCTCTCGGTCTCCGTCGGTTCGATCATAACTGCCTCGGGCACGGTTAGCGGAAAATAAACCGTTGGGGCATGAAAGCCGAAGTCGAGTAGCCGTTTGGCCAGATCCATCGCCGTCAGCCCACGCTGCTTTTTCAGCGCGGCAGCCGATGCCACAAACTCATGCATGCATGGCCCTGCGTGCGGCACCGGCAACAGCGGACTGATGCGACTGCGTAGATAGTTGGCGTTCAGCACTGCTTGCTCGCTGGCCGCCCGTAACCCCGACCCACCTAGACTGCAGATGTAACAATAGGCACGCACGAGGACGCCAACATTGCCAAAGAAGCTACGCACACGACCGATGGAATGCGGATGATCCGCGTTGAGGATATACCGTTCACCCGATTTTTCCACGCGTGGCACGGGCAGGTAAGGCTCCAGGAAGTCACGCACGCAGATTGGGCCGGCACCTGGGCCGCCGCCACCGTGTGGACCGCTGAAGGTCTTGTGCGGATTGTAGTGCATCATATCGGCGCCAAAATCACCCGGTCGCGCGATGCCTAAAATCGCATTCATGTTCGCGCCATCCAAATAAATCAATCCACCCACGCCATGTACCAGCGCGGCGATCTGCTTGATCTGCTTTTCGAATAATCCCAACGTGCTGGGATTGGTGATCATGAATACGGCTGTACGCGAGTTGACCTTGCTCTTCAGGTCCTCGACATCGACCGAACCGTCGGGGCAACTGCGAACGGTTACGGTTTCCAGTCCGATCACTTTGGCGCTGGCTGGGTTGGTACCATGCGAACTATCGGGTACCAAGACCACGCGACGATCGCTCTCGCCTTTATGTTTAAAGTAAGCCACCGCGGTCATCAGCGCTGTCAACTCACCGTGTGCACCGGCGGCCGGTTGCAATGAAACGGCAGGCAAGCCAGAGATTTCGGCCAAATAACCTTGGAGCCGATATAGCAATTCGAGCATGCCTTGGATCGTGGACTCACTCTGCAACGGATGCAAATCGGCCACGCCTGCCAATCCGGCCAGTCGCTCGTTGCGCTTCGGATTGTACTTCATCGTACAGGAGCCGAGCGGATAAAAATGGGTATCGACTGACATGTTCAGCGTCGAGAGATTGGTGAAGTGACGCACCACATCGCCTTCGGCTACTTCCGGTAAAGCGGGCAGTCGCGTGCGCAGGGACGCGCTTGGATACAGGCTGCTCACCTCGGGCGTGGGCACATCGGCCGGGGGTAATCGATGAGCGCGGCGCCCTGGTTTGGAAAGTTCAAAAATCAACTGAGTCGATTGCACGTTACGCATGAGCAGGCTCCGTCAAGCTAGGTGTGTTGATCAGCACGTCAACCAGTTGATCAATTTCGCCGCGAGTGCGTTTTTCGGTCACCGCCACCAAGAGACAATCGCTCAACACTGGGTACCAACGACCAAGCGGTAAACCAGCCAGCAGTCCATGATGCCGCGCATGTTCGACGACCAGCTCTACATCGTTGGCGCGATCGCGCAGTACAACTTCTCGCCAATGACTGCCCTGTGGAAACGCGACTTCCCAGCGGTCATTACCGGACAACGCGTCGCGCAGGTAAGCGGTCTTCCACGCGCATTGTGCCGCAGTCTCCTGCAAGCCCACAGGCCCCAACAGACTCAGATAAATCGTGGCCCGCAACGCCAGCAAGCCTTGATTGGTGCAAATGTTACTAGTGGCCTTGTCTCTACGAATGTGCTGTTCACGCGTCTGGAGCGTCAGCACCCAGCAGCGCGTGCCCGAACTATCGGTCGTTTGGCCTGCGATGCGACCGGGCATGCGGCGCACTAGCGATTCGCGGCAAGCCATAATGCCCAAGTAGGGACCGCCATATTGCAATGGCACGCCCAGCGATTGCCCCTCGGCGACGACTACATCGGCACCCCAAGCACCAGGACTTTCCAACAACCCGAGACTTAAAACATCAACCACTGCGACCACTACGGCGCCAGCCTCTTTGGCCATGTCTGCCATCGGTGCCAGATCTTCAACCACACCAAAAAAGTTCGGTTGACTGAGCACTACACACGCGACGCTGTCATTCAGAGCAGCCTTTAGCGCGGCCTGGTCCCATTGCCCAGCCTTGGCGGGCAATGTGATCAATTCGGCATTCAAAAAACTCAGATACGTGGCCAGCGACTGTCGGTACTCCGGGTGCAAACTATCACTGACGATCACACGTCGTCGCGTCTCTGAGATCGACAGCGACAACAGTACAGCTTCGACACACGCGCTGGCCCCGTCATACAGACTGGCATTGGACACATCCATACCGGTCAGTTCACAGACCATCGTTTCGTACTCGAACATCACCTGCAAGTTGCCTTGGCTGACTTCCGGTTGATAAGGCGTATAGGACGTGAAGAACTCGCCACGACTAGCCAGAGCATCTACCACGGCTGGTATAAAGTGGTCGTACGCGCCGCCACCTAAAAAACAGACCAGCTCGCTGGTGCCCTGATTCCGGTTGGCCAGGTGCATCATGTGCCGCGTTAGTTCAGCTTCTGAGAGCGGCGCCGGAATCGCCAAGGGGCGATCCAGACGACAATCGGTGGGCACGCCTGCGAATAAATCTTCGATCGAGGCGGCTCCAATGGCCCGCAACATTTCACGCTGGTCGTCAGCCGTATTGAACAGATAAGCCATTACTCTGCACACTGTTTTTGGTATTGATCGAACGTTAATAAACTGTCCAGCCCCGACGGATCGGCCAGTTTGACTTTGATGATCCAACCATCGCCGTAGGGATCTGCGGCCAGCGATTCCAGTCGATCGACCAGTTCGCTATGCACGGCGACAACTTCACCAGTAACCGGGCTATATAAAGGACTAACTGCTTTGACCGATTCCACTTCACCAAATTCCTGCCCGGTTGTCACTTTTTGTCCAACCTTTGGTAGTGCCATGTAGACCAGGTCGGTTAATTGTTCCAATGCGAACGCGGTTATGCCGACCGTGCCAACTTTGACACCCGACTCTTCCGTCACTCCCACCCACTCATGCGATGGGTTGTATTTCAACTCTTCCGGCTTCATCTCTTGGGACCTCTCTGGG
>JADLDX010000564.1 GCA_020846515.1 Pirellulaceae bacterium | reverse complement strand
GTGGCAGCATCCGCCGGTGATCAGCAGAATATTGATCGGCTCTGCCGCGCAGAGCCGATCAACGGGCGGGCAAGCCGCGTGGCAGGTCAGCAGCACGCAAAACAATGGGACCAGTCGGAGCGAGCTCAATGGCATGTTCGTCTTTCGCAGGAATGGGAGGCAGTTGGGTGTTCGGTTAGGTGGGAGATCGGGACCGAGATAATTATACTTCAAGGGACAATGCCCCTGCGGATCAGCCTGTTTTCTGAACTGCAAGGCTTATGCCCCAGTTTCATGAGGCCCTCTCCAGGCCCTCCCCAAGCCCTCATTTGGTCCCAGGTCTGCTGCGTCGCCGATCAAAGAGCTGGGGAGAAACCCCGGCGTTCAATTTTATTTCTGGTGTCCGGGCGGGAAAGTAGGGCAAAGATCGCAAGCTGGCCACTCGTGCCCGTCAATCTCAATGAGAACTCGGGCAAGAGTGCCCAAGCTACGATTCATGCAGGAAATGGTTCTCTAGACTTATTCCGAAGCTTTTCCAAACTTTCAAAGCTCTAAATACCCTATAATACAATTTGCTTCCCGCAGAGCGGTTGCATATTCGAAATGGATAGGCAGTCATTCTGCAATCATGAGTTTGCGCTACGAAACCGCCCCCCAATATTTATTCATTCGTAATTTAGGTAGCTATATCCTCTTCGCTATGTTGCGACCAGATGACACAGCGACCAGACTCCACAGCGACGAGACGTTTCGATCGCGGAGCGATCGACGACAAGACACAGCGAGCACACGCCAGAGTGGACTTGAGCTGTTTTCATACGTAGGCTATGCATATCCACTGTGCTCAGCGTATTGCCCGCGACTGCTGGCCCACGATCAGTGAGAGGTGCAGGCCCACAACTCGATGACCATGTTAAATTCAATGCGACCAACCGACCGACTTACCACCCTGGCACTTGACTGCCTGCTGGTGTTGATGTGCTTTTCGGTAGCGCTGGGTGGTAGTTTGAGAATGGTCATGCCGGACTGGTATAGCTTGAATTGTCCGGCTTGGGGCCCAACACATTCGGAAGGCCCAGCCGAAGAGGCACCCGTGGAAGAGGCCCCGGGGCAATCTCCTGCGTCCGCAGAATTGCCCGAGTTAGAAGAATTAGCATCTGTATCATCTTTTGAACTGGCGCGCCGCCGACTGCGGTTGGACTCGCGTATGTTTCGCCGGAACTGGCATATTGCTGGCGCGGGTCAGGTGGCCTATGCGGGCGTCCATTCACGCAGCGAAGTCTGCCTTCGCAACGGCTGTGGTGCCTATCTACGCTGCTGATTCTCGGCTGGCAGCAGGCATGGCATCGTCTTGGCCGTCGTTGTCCGTCTTATCGCTCCAGCGTATCGCGATCCAGCGTATCGCTCGACGGGACCGATAACGAAGGTTACGTCGAGCGGATCGGTCCAGGCAAGGGTCTATCTCAAGCAAACATGCTGAGTTGACTATCGACCGAATCGACGAGGTACATCGATCTTTAGTCGGGTTAAACCGGACGCTAGCGCGTTCCGACTGATCAGCCGCAGGGCGCTAGCCCACGGTTGTCGGCCGATCAGCCGCAGGGCGCTAGCCCACGGTTGTCGGCCCACTAGCCTCTTCCGGTACTACATCCTGATGAACTGCACTTTCTTAGTATTTTTCTGTATTTGCTTTTCGTTTAATTCACAACAGGCGGAGTCGTTCTTCTGATGCCCAAGCTTGAATCTTCACCCAACGACGCGGACCCGAATGCGAAAGCGACACGGCCAGAGTCGGCGTCTTCATCGGCAATGACGGGCGGAACGCTACTGCGAGATTTCACTGCCGGAACGGTAGTGTTCTTGGTTGCATTGCCCTTATGCTTGGGCATTGCGTTGGCCTCCAACGCGCCACCATTTGCCGGCATCTTGGCTGGAATCATTGGTGGTGTGCTGGTCGGCTTGATCAGTGGTTCGCATACGAGTGTCTCGGGGCCTGCAGCAGGTTTAACCGCCATTGTTGCCGCGCAGATCGGTACGCTTGGCTCCTTCGAAGCCTTCTTGTTTGCGGTGGCCATCGGCGGAATCATACAAATCCTCCTGGGCGTTGCCAAAGCGGGTTTCATTGCCTCTTTCTTTCCATCCAGTGTCATCAAAGGCTTGCTGGCTGCCATCGGTCTGATTCTGATCCTGAAACAACTGCCTTACCTGCTGGGCCATGAAGCGATTGGTGAAAATGCCTTTGAGGAAATGGCCAAAGAATCGGGCGGGCATGAAAAGGGAGGTCACCAAAATCCGGTGTTCTCCTTAGTCGTTCTACTCTCAGGCACTTATCATATTGGACCGCTCAGTATTGGCCTGTTATCCCTGGCCATTCTCATCGGCTGGGACAAGTGCAAGCCGCTGAAGAAGTCGATCATACCCTCGCCACTGATTGTTGTTTTAGTGGGCGTGGCCATGGCCTGGTTGTTTGAACAGCTGGGCGGCAGGTGGACCGTGGGTACGAAGCAACTGGTAAACGTTCCGGTGGCTAACAATTTCGCGGAGTTCATTGGCTTTTTGAAGTTACCCGATTTTTCGGTATGGTCTAACCCAGACCTCTATATCGCTGCGGTCACCATCGCCATTGTGGCCACCTTGGAATCCATGTTGAATCTGGAAGCGGTCGACAATCTGGATCCGCAGCAGCGCGTTTCACCGCCCAATCGGGAACTAGTGGCTCAGGGAGTTGGCAATTTGGTTTCCGGGCTGATCGGTGGTTTGCCCATGACCTGCGTCGTTGTCCGTGGCTCGGTAAACATATACGCCGGTGCGCAGACAAAACTCTCGGCCATCATCCATGGTTGCTTTCTTTTCGGTTTTGCGCTGTGGCTGCCACACTACTTGAATAAGATTCCGCTGGCATGTTTGGCTGCAATTCTATTCATGACTGGTTACAAACTGGCTAGCCCAAAGCTGGTTCGACAACTTTATAAAGCCGGTCGCCTGGTCTTTCTCCCGTTCGTGATCACCGTCGCGGCTATTGTAATGACCGACTTGTTGATCGGCATTTTGATTGGCTTGGGCGTGAGCGTCCTGTTCATCCTTTCGAGCAACTACAAGCGACCGATTCGCAAGATCGTAGAAAAACACATTGGCGGAGACGTCCATCACATCGAACTGGCTAATCAAGTCAGCTTCCTGAATCGTGCTGTGCTGGAAAAATCGATGCGCGATGTACCACGGGGTGGCCACATCCTGCTGGATGCCCGAAATACCGACTATATCGATCCCGACATTCTGACACTAATTCGTGAGTTCAGAGACACCACTGCGCCGGCACTGGGTGTGAATTTAAGTTTCAAGGGTTTTCATGACAAATATGCGTTGAATGATAACGTGACTTTCGTCGACCATTCGACGCTTGAACTACAACGTGAGCTTAGGCCGCTTCAAGTTCTCCAGTTGCTACAGGATGGAAATACTCGATTCAGGACCGGCCAGTCGCTTAGTCGCGACTTGCAGCGTCAAATGTGGGCGACGGCTCAAGGGCAATTCCCCGTAGCGGTCATTATGACGTGTATGGATTCACGTACGCCCACTCAGGTTGTCTTCGATATGGGCCTGGGCGATCTGCTGAATGTGTGTCAAGCCGGCAATGCCTTGCTGGGCCGACGTACGCTGGCCAGCGTCGAATATGGCTGTGCAGTGGCTGGTGCCAAACTAGTGGTCATCATGGGGCATGTTCACTCAAGTGTTATGGATACCGCCATCACCTTCGCGTGTTCCAACGAAGATCCAACCAGTTGTGGTCAGCACTTTGAGCATATCGTGCAAGAGATAAACCTGTCCATTGATGATGACACCAGGCGACGATTTCCCAATTTAACGGGCGACGAGCGGGGAGTATGCGTTAACAAAGTTGCCCGCAACCATGTGCTGCGTAGCGTCCAGCAGTTGACTCAACGCAGCTCCACGATTCAGCAGTTGGTCGATGAGCGGATGATCGCCATCGTGGGTGCCATGTATGACCCTCGCAGCGGCAAGATCGACTTCATGCTGGAAACGGCCGTCGGATTGACCGAAACGCCCGAGTTAGCCGGCATCAACTAAGCGCCCAGGCACGTCGCTACATTTCGTTTGAAAGCTACGCTTTATGGAATCCACTTCATCTACTTCCTCTACCGGCCGCATTTGGTTGCAGGACTTTTTGGCCGGATGGTCGTTATTCTTCGTAGCCGTGCCGGTGAGTATTGGTATCGCCAGCACATTTGGCGTTTAACCCTATGCCGGGTTGATCGCTGGCGTGATCGGCGGCACGATCGTGGGCTTGATCAGCGGTTCTCAGACCAGTATCAGTGGACCGTCAGCTGGTTTGGCGGCTATCATCCTGGCCGAAATATCTTCCCTCCGCGGTTATGAAACATTTCTCTTCGCATTAATGCTTGCCGGTCTGATACAAATTGCGTTGGGCTGTTTGCGCGCCGGAGAGGTCGCCGACTTTCTGCCTTCGAGTGTTGTGAAAGGGCTGGTAGCAGCCGTCGGCATCATTCTCATTCTCAAGCAAATACCACACTTGCTCGGACACGATACCGATCCCATTGGCGAGATGTCGTTCTGGCAACCTGACCGACAAACCACCTTTTCCGAATTCTTGAAGATCTCGGGCGACACTCATTTTGGTGCGGCCACAATTGGGCTGTTCTCACTGTTGATCCTCGGTGGTTGGGAGTTCATCAAATCGCCTCGACTGCGGCTCATCCCAGCACCGCTGGTAGTAATTGTCGTTGGCAGCTTGATGGGCATCTGGCTGCGCCGATACGACGTGGGGTGGAGCGTTGAAGAGTGGCACTTTTTCCGGGTGCCAACTCGCGAAACACTCGAGGGTATCAACCAGCCGCTGTTTAAGTTTCCCAACCTGGAACAATGGCAGAACCCCGCGATCTACCTGGCCGCGCTGCTGATCGCGGTCGTGGCCTCCCTCGAGACCCTGCTCAACCTAGACGCGGTCGATCGACTTGATCCGGAACATCGCCATTCGCCCCCCAGTCGCGAGTTAGTCGCGCAAGGTGTCGGCAACACACTGTGTGGCATCTTGGGTGGACTACCAATCACATCGCGAGTCGTTCACAGCAGTGTCTGTATCCAGTCCGGGGGCAAAACAAAACGTGCGATTATCATCCACGGTTTTCTGTTTCTGGTTTGTACGCTCTTGGTCCCTTCGTACCTGAATCTCATTCCACTTTCCTGCATTGCTGCGATTTTGCTGTGGATCGGCGCAAAAATGGCCAGTCCGCAATTGTTCCGCGCCATGTGGGCCGAGGGGCGTTATCAGTTCATTCCATTCTTGCTGACGGTCGTGGCCATCATCTTTACCGAAAAGTTGATTGGAGCCCTGATCGGCCTGGCCGTCGGAGTCGCCTTTATTCTCAATAGCAATCTGCGAAGACCGCTGAAGAAGATCCGAGAGAAACATATCGGCGGTGAACTGACCCGCATTGAACTGGGCAATCAAGTCAGCTTTCTCAATCGTGGCGTATTTGAACGCACGCTGCGAGATACCAAACCAGGCTCCCACATTATGCTGGATGCCACCAATACCGACTTTATCGATCCAGATGTACTCAGCCTGATCCGAGACTTTCGAGATCGTGTCGCACCCAAACATAGCGTGATCGTCAGCCTGCGCGGTTTTAAAAATAAATATAGTCTCAACGACGAAACGCAGTTCATCGATTATTCGACGCGTGAATTGCAGCAAGACTTAAATCCCGATGAAGTGCTCCAGATTCTTCAGGAGGGCAATCAGCGATTTCAAGCCGGCCAGCCACTCTTCCGCGACTACACCACACAGCTCTCTACGACCGCACAGGGACAGTTTCCCTTTGCGGTTATCTTGAGCTGTATCGACTCGCGCGCGCCTGTCGAGACAATCCTCGACCTGGGGTTAGGCGATGTGTTTAGCATTCGTATTGCCGGCAACGTTGTTGGCCCGAAGGTTCTTGGTAGCCTGGAATACAGTTGCGGCGTCGCCGGCTCGAAATTGATAGTCGTTCTGGGCCATACCTAGTGCGGAGCTGTGACGGCGTCGGTTAAGTTCACCTCGACCGGAACTCGTCCCGAAGCAGCCACCGGCTGCGGTCACTTGGAGGCAATCGTCAGCCGCATTACGCAGTCGATCGATGAAGAAAAGTGCAAACACCTTATCAGCTCGAACGAGCATGAGCAGGCGGAGTTTGTTGAGCATGTCACGCGTGAAAACGTGTTGCACTCGATTCGACAAATCGTTGAGGAGAGTAGCACCATTCGCGAGTTGGCGCAACAAGGGAAAATTGGCCTGATCGGTGCCATTTACGACGTCTCATCAGGCAACATTGAGTTTCTGACTGACGACTCGATTGGACTAAAGCGTACCGGACACCTAGTCGGCGGCTGACCCTGTACACGAATCGCTCCGCGACTCGTCAAATCTTATCGAATCTGTAGACGAATCGCTCCGCGACTCGTCATCAATCCGCGTCACGGAGTGCCGCGGCTACGTGCACGAATCGCTCCGCGACTCGTCAAATCCAGTCGCCAGATGGTGGACTCTGTCGCCATCCACCGTCTGGCGACGGATGGCTACCATGACAGCGGTGGCTACCTAAGCCTGTCGAACTTACCGGATCTCTTTGAGCAAGACGACTTGCCGATCGCCAAAGTTGGAACCGCGCTGTGGTAACTGGAGCACTGGCAGCATGACTGTTGGCAACACCTTTTGCTTGCCGATCGATTGATAAAAGGCTTCTGCTGTGGCCATGGTTAGTGCGCCGCTGCTGTTGAGCAAGATCTGCTGCGCCTTAACACTACTGATCCACAAATTAAGGCGCGCGGTCTGTAGCTTCGCAGCGTCATTGAAGGTCAGGACCAGCAAATGAATCGGTTTGTCCTTATGAGTGGTGATCCAACCTTGATCAGATATCAGTTCGACAGATGCGAACAAGACATTCAGGTTACTCGTCTGCAGTTGCACGCCGGCCCGTTTCTCACCGATCAGCACCGATTCAATCGATATTGCTTGCGGTGGAAGCGGCGCGGCCGCATCGAGTTGCAACTCTTCCAAACCACCCTGACCGTCGGCCTTCACAACGGCTCGTTGAAACTCTGAGCCCACGAAAAACGAAAGTTGTGCACGGAAGGAATTGGCGGACACTGCCTGAGTAGAGGGTTGAGTATTCGCCTGAGTACCAGCTTGAAGTGCGAGTGGAGTTGCGGGTTGAATGGCCAGTCTTACCCCGCCCACTGACTGCACGTGAATAACTCCGCCAGAGAGCCTTCGGAGTTCCATCTGTTGAGCCTCTGACACAGATGGAAGCAGCGCTGCCAGCCAAGTAAACGCCAGTACGCTTGCGAGTATTGATCTCATGAACTTACCTTTCGTAAGTGAATTTGTAGACGAATCGCTCCGCGACTCGTCAAATCCCGTCGCCAGATTATG
>JADLDX010000563.1 GCA_020846515.1 Pirellulaceae bacterium | reverse complement strand
CGAACACAACAGCTGCTGATAAGCATAATGTCCTGTTCATAATTGCCGATGATCTCACCGCGACGGCTCTATCGTGTTATGGAAATCAGGTGTGCCACACGCCGAACATCGATCGACTGGCGGCGAAAGGGATGCGATTCACGCGGGCATATTGTCAAGGTGCGTACTGCGGCCCTTCACGCGCCTCGCTGCTCTCGGGCTATTATCCGCACGCGACGGGTGTGCAAGGTTATAACAGCCCACGCGCTGCCACTGGTGAGCGGGCGACTTGGCCACAAACGTTTAAAGATGCTGGCTATTACTCTGCCCGTGTGAGCAAGATTTTTCACATGGGGGTGCCGATTGATATTGAAACCGGCAGCAACGGGGCCGATGACGCCCCTTCCTGGTCCGAACGCTTTAACAGTGCTGGCCCGGAATGGAAAGCGGTCGGAAAAGGCGAAACGCTGGAAGGGAATGCCGATGGTAAGAAGAGTGTCGTGGGTGGCAATACATTCGTGGTGGTAGCAGCCGATGGAGATGACCTGGTCCATGCCGATGGTAAAACAGCCGTGAAAGCGTGTGAGCTTATCGAGCAGCATAAGTCAGAGCCGTTTTTTCTGGCTGTTGGTTTTGTGCGACCGCATGTTCCTTTCGTCTCCCCAGCGAAATACCATACCGCGTATGATTGGCAAGCCATGCGTTTGCCAGAGAAAGTGGCCGGCGATTGGGACGATTTACCCAAGGCTGGCATCAACTATAAAACCAACGTGAACATGCAGATGAACCTTGTGCAGCAAAAGAAAGCGCTGGCTGGGTACTACGCGGCGGTCAGTTATATGGATGCCCAAGTGGGTAAAGTCCTCGATGCACTCGATCGAGCCGGTGCCACTGAGAAGACCATTATCATTTTTACCAGCGACCATGGCTTTCATTTGGGTGAACATGAATTTTGGGCGAAGGTGAGTCTGCATGAGGAATCAGCCAAAGTACCGCTGATCATGTGTGTCCCAGGCAAGCCAGCCGGAGTGAGCGATTCCTTCGTCGAGTTGCTGGACCTTTTCCCCACCACCGCCAAGCTCTGTGGACTCGATGCACCGGCCCGCTTGCAAGGGAAAGACTTTAGTCCCATTCTGGATAACCCCCAACAAGTCATACGTGATACTGCTTTTTGCGTCTCCCAAAATGGAAATGCATTGCTCTTGCGAAACGAGCGTTGGGCTTACATTCAATATGGAGAAGATGCCGCCGGTGGCAACGAACTCTACGACATGCAAACAGATCCGCAGCAATATCACAATCTGGCGGAGTCCCCCCAGTGCGCGGATGTTGTCGCCGATTTCAAACTGCAAATCACCCGAAAACTCGCGGAGATTCGTACGAACGATTTGCCTCCCTTGCCACCGCGAATCAAAAAAGCCAAGGCCACTTCAGAATGATGAATTCGTCCCTGAATAGACTCGCAATTCCTTTACTGCTCGGCTGGATCGTTGGTTCACTCGCTGGCTTATCTCCATTGCGAGCAGATGAGCAGCGGCCGCACATATTGTTCATTGCGGTCGATGATCTCAACGATTGGCTGGGATGTATGGGCGGCCATCCACAAGCGAAAACACCTTATATCGATCGACTCGCGAAACAAGGTATCCTTTTCACGAATGCTCACTGTGCGGCGCCGGTTTGCTTGGCTTCACGCACAGCGGTGCTTTCAGGCTGTTATCCGCAAACCACCGGTGTGTTAAGCAATTGGGGTGCAGAGCGTGGAAAAGCGCCACCGAAGGCACAACAGTTGCCAGTGCGACTCGCCTCGGGTGGCTATGTTACGCTGGGAGCAGGCAAGATCTTTCATGGAGCGGGCACTCCGTTCTTTCAAGATTATCTTGAGACAGAACAACGCTGGAGCCCCTTCACGCCCGAGCAGGTGAAATACACGGCTCAAGAGCAAACTAGTAAGGGGACGGATCATCCGCGCCATCGGATTCAAGCAGGTCCTGGGCAGCGCGATTGGGTCCTGCCACTCAATGGCTTGCCGAGCGAGCGCAATGCCCAATCCAACAACGGCGAATCGTTTGATTGGGGGCCAACTCAAGTTCCCGATGACGAATTTGGAGATACGCGCATTACCAGTTGGGCCATAGGCAAACTCGCGGAGCCACGCAAAGAGCCGTTGTTTCTAAGTGTTGGCTATTATCGTCCACACATCCCGTTGTTCGCTCCCCAGCAAGATTTTCAAGAGTATCCGCCTGTTAAGGACATTCGTTTGCCCCAAGTGGATGAGCATGATTTGAACGACCTCGGTGCCGCAGGACAAAAGTTTGCTTTAGACGCAATCACGGCGGGCACGCATTCGCTGGTGGTGAAACATCAGCAATGGCAATCAGCCGCGCTGGCTTACTTGGCATGCATCACGTATGTCGATCGACAAGTGGGGCGACTGATACAAGCGCTAGATGAATCGGCGTATGCTGAGAACACCTGGATCATTTTGTGGAGCGATCATGGCTGGCATCTGGGCGAGAAACAACATTGGGGTAAATGGACCCCCTGGCGAAAATCAACCCGTGTGCCGCTGATTATCGTCCCCCCGCGAAACCAATCCGCCGTTCGCGGCGCAACTTGTGCCGAAGCGGTGAGCTTAGTCGATTTGTATCCGACACTGTTAGAAATTGCACACCTACCTCCAGCTCCTCACGCACAAGGAGAATCACTCGTGCCGCTACTGAAAGCCCCTGATCAACACACCGAGCGTGCCGTACTCACGACCATTGGCGCAGGCAATTACGCATTGAGCACACGTGATTGGCGATATATTCGCTACAGCGCGGGCGAGGAAGAACTCTACCACATTGCCACCGATCCACACGAATGGCATAACCTTATGAAAAAACCTCAGTCCAAGGATAGTCTAACTGAACTTCAGCAGAAACTCGCAGCCACGCTCCAATCCCTCTCTCGATAAAATGCGGCAACACGGCGGTTTCAGTAGCCAAGTTGCAGACTTCGCTGCAGCCAGGCTCGCGTGAGAGCATTTCAAACAGACGTCGTGGATAGCCAAGCCGGGCATTTCCGCGATAGCTTCGCGGCTTATGCCGACAATCATTTTGCCACGATTAGCACGAATCATCTCGAATACGTACGGAGCCTGTGATCCGTGTCAATCGGTAAGATTTATGACAGGGATCTGCGGGAAATCATGAGCGTGAGCAGAATGTGAGCATTGAGTGAAGTGCCGAGCCACAAATATCGGGTAGCCGAATGAATACAAACTGCTTGTTGATTCGTGTAAATTCGTGAGATTCGTGGCAGAAATACGCAGTGTTTCCTGCGGCCAGACGCGGCTTGGCGGCGGTATTGCCAACGGTTGACAGTTTCCGTCGGAATTGCGCAAATTTCACCATGAGAAAAATGCTGCACAAACGCCGACGATGGTATCAATTCAGCTTGCGCTCGCTAATGCTGTTGTTTCTGCTGGTTGGCATGGCCGCAGGCTCGATCAGTTGGCTGATCAGGCAAGCAGAAACGCAGCGGCGAGCGGTGGCAGCGATTCGCGAGTTAGGCGGAGAAGTGGAGTATGAGCACCGGGGCCTGGCTGGTTGGCCGTGCCCCGCCTGGTTCCAGAGGCTGGTGGGCGAGGATTTTTTGGGGGTCGTCACCAAGGTGAAATTACGCGGCCAGAGCGTCACCGATAGAGATCTGCAACTTCTAAAGACGCTGCCGCACATCGCTTGGCTGGAATTGTCGGGAACGAACGTAACCGGGGTAGGGCTTGAGCAATTGGCCCAGCCGCTACGGCTTCAGCGCCTGTTCCTGGGTAGATGCCCAGTCAACGATCGCGGTATGGCTACTCTTGGCCGATTCACACAGTTGCAGGTGCTTGATCTGGAGAAGGCACCGGTGACCGATGCGGGTCTCAAGCATCTTATCGGGCTCACGCGACTGGAATTGCTCGATCTGCACAACGTCTTGGTTACCGATGATGGGCTTGAGTCACTGAAGGATCTAATCAACCTTAGACGACTCTATCTTCGCGGCAATGCCGTGCAAAAGACCCCGGTGACAAGCGCAGGCATGGCGCATCTGAAAAGGCTCACTCGGTTGGAATTGCTTCATCTGAACCACACCTTGGTGGGCGACGATGGGTTGCAGCACCTAACCGGATTGCCGCGGCTGAAGCGAGTCTATGTGCTCGCCACGGCAGTCAGCGCGGCAGGCCGCCGGGCGCTCCAAGCGGCGCGGCCGGATGTCAGGTTCTACGAGCAATGAGCAAGATAAGACCATTTGGGACAGACTTCGTGGATAGCCAGGCCGGACATGCCCGCGATAGCTTCGTGGCTCATGCAGGCAATCAATTTGCCACCAATAGTGAGACACTTGCTCAGACACGGTGGTTCTTCTTCGCGGATGATCCGGCGCATTTCTCCCAAGATTTGGCGCGGTATTCCCAAACTACCTCGCCAAATGTATCCACCGAAGCCTAGATTTGGCGAGGTAAATTCTATGTACTTAGCCAAAAACGGGGGGTAAGCGGTTTACAGGCAGTTGGAAAACCAATCATGGTCAGAAGCGAACAAGGCGCGTGGCTGAAAGACGGGTAGTTCTAAACGATCTTTTTGCGAGTTAGCTTCAGCAAACCGCGTAGAAGTGGACAAACGTGCGTGGTACGATCAAAGACTGGGCTCGAGTTCCATTTTTTGGGTGTAGGCATCTCCATGTCGGTGACCGATTCGCAAACAAATTCTCCATCTCCCCCGGCGGTTGCTTCCCCATCGATGGCTGTAACACGGCATCTGTTTACTGCTCAGCAGTACCACGAGATGATCGAGCATGGGATCTTTAAGGAAGATGAGCCGATCGAGCTGATACGAGGGGAGATCATCAGAAAATTGCCTATTGGAAATCCACATGCCGCAACCGTGAATCGCTTGAACCGGTTGCTGTCGAAGCAGCTGGCAGACGATGTTATACTCAGCATTCAGAATCCGATTTGGTTGGGTGACAGCGAGCCTGAACCGGATGTCGCGATTCTGCATTTTCGTGAAGACCTTTACTCGTCGCGACGTCCCATGGCAGAAGATGTGTTGCTGCTCGTCGAAGTGGCGGATTCGTCGCTGGCCTATGATCGCGAGATTAAAGGAGATGTCTACGCCCAGGCTGGTATCTCCGAATACTGGATCGTGAATTTGAATCAGGCGACGATCGAGGTTTATTTAGATCCACAATCCGATGGCCGCTTTGCCACCGTGATCACAGCGCGGAGCGGAGACACGTTGAAGCCCCGGAAAGTCGCTGGACTGAGCATCGAAGTCAGCGCGATCCTTGGTTGATGGCGACTTGCAACCAGGCGCGTGCATAAGACCATTTCAAACGGACTTCATAGATCGTCAGGCCAGTCATTTCGGCGATGGCTTCGCGACTAACACCAGCAAAGAATTTTAAGTTGACCACTTCGGCGGCTAGCGGGTCTTCCTCGGCCAACCTTCGCAGGGCCTCGTCGAGCGCAAGCAATTCCTGATCGTCGGGCATGGAGCCGATGTCGAACAGTTCGACGCGCGATCTGTCGCCGCCTTGCTTCAGACTCCCCTTCTTGCGAGCTCGATCGACCAGGATGCGGCGCATGGCTTCACCAGCCGCACCGAAAAAGTAGCGTCGGTTTTTGTAGCTTGCCCCCGCCTGGCCATCGACCAGCCGAATGTAGGCTTCGTGTACCAGAGCAGTGGCCTGCAACGAGTCAACTGCTTTCTCAAGGTTCAGCTTGCCCTGGGCCATCTGCCGCAGTTCGTCATAGACCAGCGGAAAGAGTCGTTCGGCCGCGAACGTATCACCTTGCTCGAGCGCTGACAGAATTTTTGAGACGTCACTCATGGCTGTTTTGACGTTTCTGGGAGATTCTCTTTCCACAGCGTGTCGAGCGAAGATACATCCAACAGCAGGATCTCGTTGGACGACTGTAGGCCCAGCGCCAGCGTCTGGCCATCGGGCGACCAACGTGGATAGGCGGCCAACTCAGCTAACAAACGCATATCCTGTGTGGGTGTCGATCAACCAGACTCCATACTCGTCGTCGATATGAGTGCTATGCGCGATCCAGCGACCATCGGCAGACCAATCCGCGCGTCCGTAATCCGATTTATGGTGACGCCCGGATGGTAGCTCGACATCCTGCTGAAGATCAACGAAGGACCACTTTCCATAGCTAACTCGACCATAGCGTTTCCCGTCGCAGGACAGCGCGGTAAGTTGATCTGGGCCAAGTGCTCTACTATGAGTCCAGATCGGCTTGTCAAGTTGCTCAGGTCGGACACCAACCAATTGATCGGTTGCCCAAGGTTGATAACACAGCACGCCATCGTTGGTCCAACGATAGGGGAGACCATCGGTCAACTTCCTTTCCGTGTTACTCACCGGATCATACAGCCAGAGTTCGGGGGGCTCGGATCGGAGCGGACGACGGAAAAATGCCAGGGACTCATCGATCGGCGAGCAGACCACGAAGCGACCTCCCTTGCAAAGAACTTTAATCTCACCCGTCGTCAGGTCCAGCGACTCAAGGTAACTGTGTTCCACTCAAAAGGATGTTCGCGCATAGATCAGGCGTTTGCCATCCGGTGACCAGCATGGTTCTCCGCCGGGTATCCGCCGTGCTTTCTGAATTTGATCCGTAGTAAACAGCGGTACCCTGGCTGGGCTCGTTGCACCAATAGCCTCTTTCCCATGGATTGTGTGTCGAAACGGTTGCTTTTGCTTATATAGTTCCAGCCTGGCCTTGGCTTGATCGTAGAGCGGCAAGGTTGGACCGACCAAAGCGATCGCTTTCTGCGCGTATTCAACGGCCTTATCAAAATCGCCTAAGTTGGCGTGGGCCGCCGCTAGCGTGTCAACCAGCCGCGGATGGAGATACTTCCGGTCTTCGCAAGCCTGAGTCGCGTCTTGCAAGGCCTGCTGGCCATTGCGAATCTTGTCGTCCGGTGATGTGGCCAGAATCCAAGCTTGTTCGCAAAGAAAGTAGTAATCGCCTGGATACTCTTTAAGGGCGTTTTTGAAAGTCAGAAGTTGGATTTCGGTAGACGGCTCAAGTTTTCGAATGAACGTTCTGAATTTCTCTCTTAATGCGCTTTGGTACCCGTTCTGCTTGTACTCCTGAAGAGTCAAGGCCTCATCATGGTCTTTATCCGCAGCCTTCAAATTGTTCCAAGCGTTTGGCCCCCATTCTTCTGTCGTCACACGGCCGTCTTTATTCCTGTCATATGCCGAGAAGTCATCAATCGTCTGCTGGTCCCTTTGTTTTGCCATCACATGGAAACGAAGAACTAGGTTGCTGGCTTGCCATTCAGTTAGCGAAATGCCAAGAACGCCATCAATGTGGAAGGGAGTTGTTTCAGCTCCCCACAGATTCGGCGGCGGTGCGAGCGGTAGCCTTTAATGCCGATGCCTCGCGCATCGTAACCGCTACGGGGACGGTGCGTCAGCGCACTTCTGCTCTGACTGCCGAGGAACAGCGCGAGGTGCAGGTCTGGGATGGCCAGACCGGGCAGGAAATGCTTTCGCTGACAGGCAACTTTGTTGGCTTGATCAAATCTACCGTCGTCGATGGGGGTGCTTTGCAGCTTTCGACTCATTCGTTATCGATGTATGGCGGGACGACTTGGAACGCCAATCCACTTACTCCTGCGTTCGAAGCGGAAGAACTCGTCAACTGGCTCGACGTCCGCGACGAGAATGGTCACATCCGGACGTTGGAGAATGTGTCCGAGCGGCTCAACTTTGCGAGTGCCAGCCAGGAAGTACGCCGGCTGGCTCTGGAGTTGGTACGTCAGCGACGCAATCCTGCGGACCTGTTGACTCAGGCAAGTGACCTGTTACTTGAGGAATCTCCATCGCGGAAACCACACGAGCGGGCACTGGCCCTGATTGTGGAGGCAAAGAAGCTCGCTCCCATCGACGTTCCGTTTTCGTACTTGGAAACGTGGGCCCATTATCGCTTGGGGGATTGGAATGCCGCCGCCCAGTCTTTGTCCACATTGCCAAGCGATCAAGTTCTGCCCGCGGAAGTACACGCGCTGCAGTCGATCGTGCAGCATCATTTGGGAGAGCGCGAGAATGCATTGGAATCGCTTCGGAAAACCTATTTGGCGGCTAGCGCCAATGAATCGCATTGGCGGAAATTGTTGGCGGCTGCCGAAGAAACACTGGCGACTCCTAAGGCCGCTGATGAGCCCGAGAAGTGGCTTGGCCAGCGAGTCATGCCTCGCTTCCCTGCGGGGTTGCTCAGCGCGGACGGTCGCAAGACGTCGGGTGTCGGCCTGCCATATCAAGTGACGAAGGTCGAAGAAGACCGGTTGTGGATCGGCGAAAACTACATCGACCGGAAGGATGTCGTTCCCTTGGAGGATGCTCCCGCCTACTACACCAATATGCTGGCTTACCAGGTTGCAATATCTCGTCCCGTAGCCCCTGGAACTCAAGAAGTAAGTCGCCCGACGTCTCCAACAAAGGACGACTACT
>JADLDX010000562.1 GCA_020846515.1 Pirellulaceae bacterium | reverse complement strand
GCATCGTCCGCTTCCCGTTCCGACTCCAACACGTCGTTGGCCATACTTTCGTACCGCATTTTGCGATATCTGGCTCGACTGGTCCAAGTCATCTTGGCCAGACCATCGTAGATGGCCCCGCGAATGCGATAATAGGCATAAGTACTGAATTGATTGCCGCGATCCGGCTGGAAGTCTCTGGCCGCCTCAGCCAACCCTACTTCACCATAAGCAATCAAATCGTCCAGGTCGACGCGAACAGGCACATTGCGATAGATGCGCAGTGCCAACGATCGAACCAAGGCTTGGCCTTCTGCAATCAGTTCATCAATTTTTGCTTGGGCCTCGGTGCTCATGGCGCCGACCGTTGTAACAGACTTTGCAACTCAACGAGTCGACCACGAGCAGTTGGATCTGAGCATAAAGTATGCGCTATCTTGGAACTCATCCGACTGCGCAAGCCATCATCGGTGATCTTCGGAAATCGCAGCCGGATGAATGCGCTGACTAAACTTGTCACACATTCGGCCAAGGCAGCTGGATCTTGACCACTACCTTTGACCACGCCGGCCAACTCCTGCCACTCACGGTCCGTCAAACCCGTTTTGGGTTCAGCCAGCGCCGATTCCATCCAACTGCGCAGCACATAGCCAGCGTCGCTTCCGTCAGATCGATCACCTGAACCCTGACTGCTCATTGAATCGAGACTTTCTTGCTAGGACAGCACAACCCAGTAACCACCCGTCGCCGTAGCCACCCGTCGCCGTAGCCACCCGTCGCCAGACGGTGGACTCGCCTGACAACACAATCCACCGCTTGGCAGCGGTGGCTACGCTAGGCAGGCAGCGGTGGCTACCTAAAGACGTCAGTACTAATCACGTGACAGCCAGCCGTAAACGCGATTCTTGCTGTCCGCACTAATCAGTGTTGTACCATCATGACTGAAGGTAGCCAATTCGATGTTCGCTCCGCGATGACCTTCTAACTCATAAAGCTCTTTAGGTTTCTTATCGTCCCAAGTGGGCGAAGCAAACCACAGTTTGACCGTGCCCGCCTTATCACCCGTCACTAGCACAGCTTCTGTGGGGGAAACCGACAATCGCGTACCTTTATCCAGCTTTTCCAAATCGGCCAGAGTGACAACACGCCCCTCGACCTTCTTTAACGGTATAAACTCGAGGTGTCCCGAGTCGACCGTTTCTGTGTGCACAACCAGGTGCTGGATCGATGGCTCCTGTGAATTGCTCCATGTTTCCAGTAGATAATGGAGCGAAACGACTTGGGCATTCTCCACTAAGGCTTGAGTTTCAATAGCCTGACGAACTTGGCCATTAAACGTTTCGATTTTTCCATCTTGGAAACAGACCGCGCCTGCATGGTCGGCTTGGGGGTCCCAAGTCACTGCCACTGCGCCATCCATGCGCATCAGTTCCGCGCCGGTCGAGGCATCGACCACACGCATAAACGCGACTTGATTGGCTTGTCCCAGCAGCGCTAACTGGGTGCCGTCAGGAGACAAGGCAGCTTGGGTGCAACCTGGCGCCGCGAAGCCACATTGTTTCCATGCATTGACCGCATCGGTCAGTTCGAAGCGTTTGAGCGAACCATCGGCGAACAGGGCGACCAGCAAGTCTCCGGCTCTATTGCCCGTCACGTTGACAAGCTTCTCGCGGCCATAGCTGGTAAAGTTCGTAGAACCAACGGACATACGAAATACATTGGCTGCCCTAGTGGTGATGTATACCTGTTCCTGAATACGTCGTCGGGCGGCAACCTGTTGGTTATCGACTACTAACTTTCCATGCAGCCGCTCGATCAGCTTGGGCGAACCTTGACTATCATCCAGCCACCAGATGCCATCTTTATTAGATCGGCTAACTTTTGGATTGGCTGCTTTAGAAAATTCAAGGACGGTCAAGTCAGTGATCCCCCGGGCGCCACCTACCCGTCGAGCGATATGTAGTCTTTCCTTGTCACCTGCAGGCTCGACCGACATATCGATATCGGCATGTGACTTGACGCGGGCAGCTTTCTCCACCAGCGCACTGGTCAATTCGCTGGTCTCGGGCTGGCTATCCAGACTGTAGCTAGACCACTGGATGTCCAATTGCTGGCCGTTCCATGCGACGGCGGCGACAGCCCCCGAGGTGAATGTCCAGTAAAAATGGCGACCATCCGGTGACCATGTGCCCTGTTGTGGACTGTCGCTGGCACTGATAGCAGCCAGCGAGTAGTCGCGTGGTGCTTGGGCCCAACTATCCGGTCGCTTGAGATACAAGATACGCATCGATCCGGAACGCATGACCAGCATGACCAGGTTGGTCTGCTGTGGATGCGGGATCGCAAAGTAGGTACCAAAATCATTGGCGACGAATATTTCCTGACCCTCTAAAGACATCACGCGCGTTTGGCTATCGCTGGCCAAGATCAAGGCGCGACCATCATCGACCAGCGACAAACGTTGTTCGATCATGCCTCGCTGTTGGGATGAAGCATCGGGCATTTCATCCGCTTTGCGCGATCGCCAGCGACGTTTCATAGCACCGCTGTTCAAATCCCAAACACAAAACTCCCACTGTCCATCATCTTGGCCCATGTAAGCTGGATCGACATTGGTCAGTCGGGCGGCGGTCGCCAGAATGCCGGCTTGGCTACTAACGGCCGAATCGACGAAATCAGCGCCTGGTGTATGACCCGTGTATATCCAGCGGCCTGAGTCGAATGGAATTGTTTTACCAGTTCGAATGTCCCAACGTTCGATCATGCCGTCGGTGTTTACGGCCAGCGCGCTGCCATCTTGGTGCGTGAACACACCGACAATGGGCGACGGATACATGGCGGGTTGGATACCATCAGCCTCAACACGGATTAATTGCCGACGTCGCTTTTGACGTTCAACATCCCAGATCATCGACAAACCACCGGCATCAATACCCAGCACGGTACCTGGACCAGCAAAAGCGGCGGCGGCCAAATTGGCTTCGGTACCAGTAAGGTATGTATCGTACATCCATCCCAAGGTGGGCTCGCGCTTCCAAACGTGAGCCACCGGTTCAGCGCTGGTGGTCAGCATTTGCCCCTTGGCATCCGTAATGATTTGCTCCACAGCCGTACGATGCTTGAGCGGCAGAATCTCTTTGGCATTGGCCAGTTGACTACCGCCCAGTTTTTCATCGGCATCGTCCGCGGCTTTGGCCTGAACCGGTTCGAGGGTGGCTGTGAACAAGTGTCCCAAGCTGGTGCCCACGACCGCACGTTTGTCAGCCTGGTCATAGCTGATGGCCGTTACCTGTTTGTCTAACTCTGGGGGCAAGACAATCCGTCGGCTGGAGTTTTGCGCATTGAGGTCAATCGTATAGAGCGTCAGACCTTCTTCCGACTCGCCGGAGATCTGCGCAGCGATGATGGCATGGCTGGCATCGATCATGCTGATGGATTTCAACCTGCCGCGGATCTTCTTGTATTGTTTGTCCGCTTCGTTCTCAAACCAATTACCGGTTCGATTCCAGAGCCACACACCTTGATTGATACCCGCCACGATGTAGGTACCGTCTTGGCTGTATGAGAAGCCTTGCAGCGAGTAAGCGCCACGTTTCTTGACCTCTACGGGTTCTGCTTTCGCGCCACTGGCCGATACGGACCAGACGCGAAAGCCATGGACTTCGCCGCGTTTGAAGCTGTAAACAATTTCATCGCCCGCCGGTGAAATGGCCACGGCATCGATCAGCGCGTCCTTTTCGGTATGAGTCGCCAGTTGCTTAAGTTCGCCATTGGCGAAGCTGAGCAGATGCACTTGTCCGGACTTGGTGCCCACTGCGCCCAGGTTGACCGCCGGGGCATAGTCCAGCGAGGTAGCGCCACTGCCTAGTTGAGTTTGTGGCAAATCAATATTGCTGAGCAGTTTCACACGCTGGAGTGGCCAGATATCGGTTTTGGGTTTACGAGTTCCAAAGATGTCGGCGTCAAGCTCATCGGAATTCGAGTCGGCAAGATTCTTGCGAGCAGCCTTTACGTCGAAGGATTCAAGTTGGGATTTCGCCAGTGGCAGAGCCGATTTGAATTCTTCGAGTTTGATTTGCGCTGCGGCGCGTTCGGCTGCTATGCGCGCTAATTTTGCTATGTTCTCGCTTTTTACCGCATCATCGCGAGCTTTCTTTTCTTGCTCTGCAAGACTTACGGCGATTTTACGCTGCCGTTCCTCGTCATCCCGGGCCTTAACTGCATCATCCTTGGCTTTGACCGCATCATTTTTCGCGATATCTGCATCATTTCTGGCTTTATCTGCGGCATCCTTTTCATTGCGAATAGTAACGTTTGCGATCTGTATTTCTTCTAGGCTATTATTTAGCTTTTTGTTGGCCTCACCAAGACTTTTCGTGGCTGCGACCGCCGTTGCTTCATTGACTTCTGCCCGTCCCTTTTGGATCCATGCAAAGATGGCCATGGTCGACGACAAACCGATACCCATCAACACAACGGCGACAACAATGCGCCGTAGATTCTTGACGCGTTTCTCGCGGCCTTCGACGAGTTGCTTACCCTTCACGGCTTGTTGGTAGATGACCGCTTGAGCGGCATCTTGGCTGTCGAGCGTTTGCATGGCCAAGTCGTAGTCGCCTTTGGCTACGGCGCATTTGCCATACTCAAGCTGGGCATTGCGTTGACCAGCGATAGCCGCCTCATTCTCCGGCCAAAGTTCAACCGCATCTCGATAGCCAAACACGGCTCGCGAAAACAGGTCGTAGTCCTTCTTGACTTTAGCTTGACCGAGCAATTCTTCCGAGCGGTGCGCCAGCGCGATACTCTCGGCATGCTGACGATACTCACGCAGAGCGTCCTGCATTTCTTCGACCGATTGATAGCGGTCTTCGATATCGGTTTCCATGGCCTTCATGGCAATGGGCAACAAGGCATCGTCACTGGTGAAGGGAATGATTTGATTCTTGGCTGCCGCGCTTACGGTTTCCTTGACGTTACGGCCTGGATGCGGTGGCAGACCGGTAATGATCTGGTACAGAATAGCGCCCAGGATATAGATATCGCTAGCCGGACCAATTTTGGCAACCTGGTGCCAGGCCATTTCAGGCGCCATGTAGGCGGGCGAACCGGCGAGGCCAAACGGCGCCTTCTTCCGGGTATCAATGGCTATTCCCCAGTCGGTCACGTACACTTCACCGTATGGACCGATCATCGTATTGGCGGGTTTTAAGTCGCGATGCACGATGCCTTTGGAGTGCGCGAAGGCCATGGCGTCGGTGACT
This sequence comes from Pirellulaceae bacterium, assembly GCA_020846515.1. Lineage (GTDB taxonomy): Bacteria > Planctomycetota > Planctomycetia > Pirellulales > Pirellulaceae > Aureliella. Next base: position 299 of record JADLDX010000562.1, on the reverse strand, counting down.
TTAGCGAAGATCTCCAAGTTCTGTTCGCGCGAGTTGGTCTTGATGGAATCTTTCCACTCCGTACCGGTAATCAACTTCATCGAATAGAACAGCAACCCATCTTCACTGGCGCCGAGTTCATAAATCGGCGCGATGTTCGGGTGGTCTAGGTCGGCGGTGATTTGGGCTTCGTAAAAGAACTTTCGACGATTGTCATCGTTGGCTTGCAATTCCGACTTGATCGCCTTGAGAGCGACCAGTCGATTCACGTTGGTTTGCCTGGCTGAATAGACGATACCCATACCGCCCTGACCAACCTT
>JADLDX010000561.1 GCA_020846515.1 Pirellulaceae bacterium | reverse complement strand
GCATGCCGAAATCATGCCCGCACACGGCGAGCCGCTGAGCGAACAACAACAGACGATACTTCAGCAGTGGATAGTTGCCGGAGGCGTATGGCCTGATGGCTTCACTGAAGCGCGGCATTGGGCCTATATAAAGCCTGTGCGCCCCGCGTTGCCCGAGGTCTCCAATGTCCACTGGCCGCGTTCGCCGCTGGATTATTTCATTCTGCAAGGACTCGACAGTGCGGGCTTGAAACCATCCCCTAAAGCGACACCCGAGAAACTGATTCGCCGCCTGTACTTGGATTTGATTGGTCTGCCGCCTTCCGCTTCAGAAGTTGACGCGTTCGTCGCCGATCCCAGTGAAGCTCGGTACGAACAGGTGGTGGACCACCTTTTGAACCAGCCTCAATTCGGCGAACGTTGGGCGCGTCCGTGGTTGGACCTGGCTCGTTACGCCGACTCACATGGCTTCCAACGCGATAACCTTCGCGATATGTGGGCCTATCGCGACTGGGTGATCGCCGCCTTTAATGCGGATATGCCTTTCGATCAGTTCACAATTGAACAATTGGCCGGCGACTTGTTGCCCAACGCCACCGAGTCGCAAAAAATTGCCACTGGTTTCCATCGGACAACGCCGGTAAATGTAGAAGCCGGTTCTTTGCCTGAAGAAACGCGTATTGAACAAGTCATCGATCGAGTCAATACGACAGGCGCCGTTTGGCTCGGGACAACTCTTGAATGCTGCCAATGTCACGACCACAAATACGATCCGTTTACGCAGCGTGAGTACTATCAATTGCTGGCGTACTTCAACAATACCTTGCCGGAAGCCGAACGCACTAATCCCAAGACACCCAGTTCGATCGATTTCAAAAGCGTCTCCATTGCACTCTCTAACCAGCAGCGCGATGTCCAGCGCAAGACAGCCGAGCGACAACTGCAGCAGTATCAATCGCAATTGGACCAACGGCGCGAAAAGTTCAAGATGAGCCTGCCGGAGTGGGTCAGTGAGTATGCTGCTCGACTGAAAAACAGCGCCGAAATTCATCCGCTAAAGGTTAGCTCCTTTCAGTCGCAAGGCGGTACCGATACGTTTCAAGAGCTCAGCGATGGCGCGATCCTGCTACAGGGTGAAGATCCACCCGATACCGATGTCTATGTCGTCAAGGTAGGAGCCGACCTGGCCGATGTCCGTGGTTTTCGATTGGATGTACTCAATCATGATTCGCTACCTGGAAAAGGTCCGGGACGAGGTGACGCTGTTCGTCGGAACTTCGTCTTGAGTGACTTTGCCGCCGAGTACGCTGGCCAACCGGCTTTGAAGTTTACGGCAGCCAAGGCAAGTTTTTCTCAAAAGAACCAACCTGTGGGCGGGGCAATTGATAACCAGCCCAAAACCGGTTGGGCCATCTCGCCCAAGTTCGACCAAGCGCACTGGGCCACCTTTGAGTTGAGCGAACCGATGACGATCAATCGTGAGCAGGAGTTAGTCTTCACGCTCAACCAGAACTTCGGGGCTGCACGGAGCATTGGCTGTTTTAAGCTATCAGCTATCACAGGGGACATTCATGCCGAGTCCGTCTCTGAGAACATTGCCAAGGCTGTGCGGCAATCGCCGGATCAGTGGAGTCAGGCCGATGCCGCTCGGCTGTTAGATTTACGCATCGAGGAAGACATCGCTTGTCGTAAGATCACAAGTCAGATGGCGAAATTGACCTCGCAAATCAAACAACTGGCCCCAGATACGACCGAGGTCATGGTGGAGTTGGCGCAGCCCAGAACTACCACGATGTTCCAACGCGGCGATTATCGCCAGCCAGGCGCCATGGTCCAGCCAGGTACGCCGGCTGTATTACATCCGCTTGACAACGCGAACGAGGCCGACGCATCCAATTCTACGAATAGGGCTCAAGATCGACTGGAGCTGGCGCGCTGGCTGGTGGATCGCGAGAATCCGCTGGTGGCGCGAGTCACTGTCAATCGCTGGTGGAGCGAACTGTTTGGACAAGGACTCGTGTCGACTCCAGAAGATTTTGGTGTGAAAGGGGAAGTACCGACCCACCCTGCCCTGTTGGATTGGTTAGCCTGCGAGTACATGGATAATGGCTGGTCATTAAAAAAACTATTGAAGACGATCGTGATGTCCAGTACTTATCAGCAAGCCTCTACGATTCCACGGGAACTGCTCAATGCCGATCCCGCCAATGTCTGGCTGGCGCGCGGACCAAACTTGCGTATGGACGCCGAGATGATTCGTGACAATGCCTTGGCCATTAGCGGATTGCTAAATCTGAAACAGATGGGGCCATCGATTCGTCCATATCAACCGGCGGGCGTGTGGAACAAGGTGGGAGGCACAGCGTACAGCTACGATGTCAGTAGCGACGGCGAGCAGCATCGACGCGGTATCTACGTGGTACTCAAACGGGGCACTCCCTACCCGAGTTTTATCAACTTCGATGCCAATGCTCGTTTAAACTGTACTCATAAGCGTTCACGCACCAACACACCGCTCCAAGCTTTGACACTGCTGAACGATCCGGTCTATATCGAAGCAGCTGAGGCATTGGCCAGTCGCGTTCAGGCCACCTTATCAGAAACCAAGCCTGACGATCGCATCGACGCTGGAGTTGAAATCATGTTCAAGCTTTGTACCGCGCGCACGCCTTCCGGCACAGAGCGGGCTACGTTGCGTCAATTGTTTGAGAGTCAACGCGACGCTGTCGCGCAGCGGTCGGATTCCAACCAAGGGAATGGCGAACAGAGTGCCTGGCAAAGCCTGGCCACTGTCTTGTTGAACTTGCATGAGACTATTACGAAGGACTGAGGTTCTGATGACCGATCGACGTGGATTTCTGAGCCATTCCGGTATAGGCTTCGGCAGTTTGGCTTTGTCTGCCTTGTTGGGTGGTGATGGCCGGGCGTTGGAAGTGCATCACACGCCGCGCGCCAAGCGGGTAATTTATCTGCACATGATCGGCGCCCCGTCGCAATTGGATCTGTTCGATGAAAAGCCGGAGCTGGTTAAACGTCACAATCAGCCCTGTCCGCCTGAAGTAACCAAGGACCGGGACTTTGCGTTCATCGGTAAGACATCGACCTTAGCCGGTTCGCCCTGGAAGTTCAACCGACATGGTCAAAGCGGTCATGCACTTTCGGAACTGTTGCCTCATCTATCCGAAGTTGCAGATGAACTGGCCATAGTCCATTCGGTACACACAGAGGAAATCAACCATGCGCCTGCCCAAATGTTTTTGCATTCGGGTTTTGGACGCGCAGGCCGACCGGG
>JADLDX010000560.1 GCA_020846515.1 Pirellulaceae bacterium | reverse complement strand
GATCGATCCCGACAATCGCTTGTTGGGCCGGATGCCGCTGCGGAGATTAGATTCAGAAGCCATGCGGGATGCTGTCTTGTTTACATCGGGCCAGCTATCGAGCAAACGTTATGGTGTGCCGGTGCCTGTATCGCCAGACGAAGTGGGGCAGTTCATTCTGGCTAAAGACAATCGCGATACGGCTGGCCGGCCCGTGGGTAAACAAGCCGATTTGGGTGAAGAGGCATTGCGACGAACGATATACGTGCAAGTTCGACGCTCGATGCCACTGAGCATCCTGGAACCGTTCGATCACCCTGTGATGGCTCCCAACTGCGAACAGCGGGCGCAATCGACCGTTCCCACGCAATCGTTGGTCTTGATGAATAGCCAGTTCACGGCCAAGGCGGCGGAAGCCATGCTGAAGCCGATGTCGGCTGCGGCAGGTGATGATACCGAGGCGCGCATACGCTGGGCATTTGAAAACATGTGGTTACGTGCACCAACCGCAGATGAACTGGCTGGCGCCAAGCAGTTGGTAAGCTTATCCGCGGACGAAGTACCCGAAAGCGAGGCCGCCGCGAAAGACGAACACGATGCACGCTGGACCGCGTTTTGCCATGCTCTGTTGTGCTCGACGCGCTACGTGGTCATTGAGTAAAGGACAGAATGATGAATCTGAATCACGGACGCCGACACTTTCTATTGCAAAGCGGAGCGGGGCTGAGTGGGCTGGCATTGGCCTGGCTCGCCGCACGCGACCAAGCGCGGGCTGAACCGCCGAAACCCAATTTGCAACCAACGCAATATGATCTGACGCCCAAACCCGTGGTCAAGGCACCGCGAGCCAATGCCGTGATCTCTATGTTCATGCAAGGCGGCCCCAGCCATCTCGACCTGTTCGACCCCAAGCCCGAATTGACTCGGCGGCACCTGCAAAGCTTTACCGGGGATATCAAATACGACAACGCGGCTGAGGCCAGCGCCAAGTTGTTCGGATGCCCCTGGAAGTTCGCTCCGCGTGGTCAGTGCGGTATGGAATTGAGCGAACTGATCCCGGCATTAGGGGAAGTGGCCGATGATATTTGCCTGGTGCGATCGATGCATACGGGCGTTAGCAATCATGGTCAATCGATCAACGCGCTGAACACCGGTGGCATCGGTCCAGGCCGCGCATCGCTTGGATCCTGGGTCACTTACGCACTAGGCGCCGAGTGTGATAACTTGCCTGCCTTTGTAGTGCTGACCGATCCGCGAGGCTTGCCAGTGTTGGGGGTCGATAACTGGAATAGCGGTTGGTTGCCATCGCTTTATCAAGGCACGGTTGCTCGACCGCAAGAGCCTCGATTGCTGAATCTCGATCCACCCAGTGGTCGTTCGCGAGCTGTGCAAGCCAAGTTCTATCAATACTTACAAGAATTGAATCAGCAGCACATTGCCGAGCGACCTGAGGAGCACGACTTGCGAGCTCGCGTGCAGAGTTACGAACTAGCCGCGCGCATGCAGGTGGCTGCGAAAGAGGCGTTCGATCTTTCCAGTGAATCAGCGGCCACGCATGCCATGTATGGTCTGGATAATCCAGCGACTCGAGAATACGGTTCGCGCTGTTTGGTGGCTCGCCGCTTAATCGAACGCGGAGTGCGCTTCGTGCAGATTCACACGGGCAATCAGAGCTGGGATCATCATGGTAACATTCTCAAACTGCTGCCCAACATGTGCGCGGGCACCGATCGCGGCGCAGCGGCTCTGGTGACTGATTTGAAGAATCGAGGGTTACTCGATTCAACGATCGTGCATTGGGGCGGCGAGATGGGACGTTTGCCAGTGATCCAGAATGAAAAGAACATCGGCCGGGATCACAATACGTATGGCTTCAGCATGTGGTTGGCCGGCGGCGGCTTTAAGTCGGGCTATGTGCATGGTGCCACCGACGAGCTTGGTCATAAAGCCGTTGAGAACGTAGTCAATCATTACGACTACCATGCCACGCTGGCCCACCTGTTAGGTTTGGATTTGGATCGGTTCTCCTTCACGCGGCCGAACAAAGCTGAGAAACTGGTTGAAGCCGCCGACGCGCGCGTCATTCACGACCTACTGGCGTAGGCCGGAACAAGCGTAGGCCGGAACAAGCGCTAGCGCCGTTCCGGCGATTCCCGGCCATCTCCCGTAATGGATTCTCGATCTCTTGCGATTGAGGGGCCTGCCGGAACGGCGCTATTGCTTGTTCCGGCCTACCTGACTTCAATCATTCTAAACGATGCCTACTAATCCTGTTCCTTTTGGAGCTGCCTAGCTCGTTTGCGATCGGAGGCTGTGGCGGCGGGAAGTTCCAATGTAAAAACATTTTCTTCACCGGCTTTGACTTCGACCTCCATCAAGTCTCGTTCTTCGTTCAGCGAGCATTGGCACTTGGCGTCTGGGCCACCAACACGCACTCGATGTTTGCCGACGACCGCGCCGTCATTGGGATCGTAGGTGGTCAGCGTGAAGCGACCTTCGCTGTCGGAAAATGAAAACGCTTGCTTGCCAACCAAGGACTGCTCAGAACCAGGCCCTTGAATGGGCTCAAAGTAGACCATGGCTTCAGCCACCGGCTTTCCTTTGCAAAGTACCACTCCGGAAACTTTCGCGGTTGGGAATTCACTGCCACCGCAGCCTGTGAGACCTAAATAACAGAGCAAGCTGGTACAGAACACAAGAGAACGTGGAAACGACTTTTGCATATAACTTCTTTCAGTAAGATTGAGGCTATTGGAGCGTTTCTGCTACTGCCACTCACCAAGCACTTGACCGTCCTGCATCGAATAGAGATGGCACCAAGTCAGCATGGAGATGTTCTCTGAGATAAAATGTACCGAGCCATCGCAGAGCACAACCTGTACGCCGCCGGTGTGATAGCTGAACGCGCAGTCATCATTGATTGCGCGATACATCGTGTTGGGCTTGCATTGGCAATTGGGAGGCGAGTTCGTGCGACCATTGGTGCGAACTGTTTCGTCTTGTCCACCGCCGAAAGCGCCGATCCAGGTTGGCCAATCGCGGAAGTTGGTAGCAGCCGCAGGTGGCGTAGAGTTTCTTCCGGATCCACTGGTGGAACTGGTTACATAAGCCGACTCAACGAGAGCCAGTGTATTGCTGAGCCCATCGGTGATTTCAGCCAACTTGACGTGCCGACGCTCAAAAATTTTATGTATGGGGCTGTCATCACCCAGGCAAGATCCTCCGCTGGTTTTGTAATCGTTGGTCGCATATCCAACGGCGCGAGAGAACTGCGATGGAGCAGAGTTGGGTGCGCCGGGAATAGTCCAGGAAGCGGGCACGACGTCCGGCAGCGCAGAAGAGGGGCAGCGGAACGTCGAAATCTTCGTGTCACCGCCTGGAACCATGGTCAGGCCGGGATACAAGGCCGAAAAAACTGCAGCATTGCCCAATACCCCAGGCGTACCTTGGGGATTGATGCGATTGTATAGGTTATTCTGTTCGATAAACGGCAAGAGACTAACCGCCCAACCGAATCCGTCGTCCTGAAGAGTGCCGTCTGGCCAACTGCCCATCAGCGCCACAGGCAGTTTCTTATGGGTGCTTTCATAGTTATGCAACGCGAGTCCCATTTGCTTAAGGTTATTCGAGCATTGCATGCGTCGAGCGGCCTCGCGAGCGGATTGCACGGCTGGTAACAGCAGGCCTACCAGAATACCAATGATCGCGATCACTACTAGCAATTCCACCAACGTAAAACCAGGCATCCGTCTACGGCTCATCGACATCCTAACCTCCCCAAGAATATAAGAATCGAAATCTAAGGTCTTGCAGTCAGCCCTTCACACTTTCAATGCGCCGGACTCGCATTGGGGAGGATTCTATAGTTCGTTGACCGAATTCACGTTTAGATCGAGCGTAGATTAAAAGATGAAATCGTGAAGACTCACAGGTGTGGTGAGCAGCCATGGCTAGTACATTTCTAAGCTGATTGCTGGTCAGTCTTAACACAACCTTAACATGCCATGCGCCTCTTGTGGTAATGTTTCTCAGCCTTTGATGCTGTAGCGCTGAAGCTTACACGCTCAGCGTTTTACTCTTGTCGATTATCTCTTCAGCTTAAGGAGCCACTGTGTTTGGACTTGGCGTCGGATTGTCAATCTTGTTGGTAATATGCATCTTGTGCGTGTGCATGTTTGAATTCATCAACGGTTTCCATGATACGGCCAACGCAGTGGCCACGGTGATCTACACCAATTCGCTCAAACCGTGGCGAGCCGTCGTGATGTCGGGCATATTAAACGGCATCGGAGTTTTTGTAGGTGGTACGGCGGTGGCGATGGGCATCGTCAACATGTTACCCGTCGAGACGCTGGTCGACCAAAACATCAAACACAGTTTGGGCATGGTGGGTGCCATTCTGCTGACAGCCATTTTCTGGAACCTGGGCACCTGGTTGTTGGCCATTCCCGCATCCAGTTCGCACACTCTGGTGGGCTCCATTCTCGGCGTGGGCATTGCGTATAGCCTGTTGCCGGGTACGGGTGACGCGGCCGTCAATTGGCACAAAGCCGGTGAGGTAGGCTTGTCACTTCTATGCTCGCCACTTTTTGGTTTCATCATGGCCATGTTTCTGATGAGTCTCATGGCCAGCCTGTTCGCTCGTAGTCGAGTGCTGTTTCAAGCACCGGAGGGCGACGCGCGGCCACCTTGGTGGATACGCGCGATCCTAATCGCCACCTGTGGTTTGGTTTCCTTCTCGCACGGTTCCAACGATGGTCAAAAGGGCATCGGCCTGATGATGCTGATCTTGATCGGTATCATTCCGGCCAAGTTCGCGTTGGACGGACGATACGGCGATCAAGAGATCGCTCAAGCACTAGTGCAAGTCGAGAAGGATTTTGACGCCGTTCGTAGTGAACTGACCGATACCCAGTCGCAAAGCATTTTGGATAAGGCCGCCGTGCCACTCTCGGAGCTCAATAAGCTGACGCATGGATTAGCTGTAGATGCGCCTGGGGGTAATCATCGGTTCGAGATTCGCAAAAACATCTTGTTGTTCCGCAACGAGATCAGCAAACTGAATGGCCAGGCCGATCATCCGGCCACTGTGCAGACGCTCTATCATAGCGCCACTTCTTTGCGACGAGTCACCGACTATGCACCGTTTTGGGTGGTCGTGTTGATTGCCTTGTCACTGGGTGCTGGCACCATGATTGGCTGGGAACGAATCGTCATCACGATTGGCGAGAAAATCGGTAAGACACACTTAACGTATGCGCAAGGTGCTTCCGCAGAAGTCGTGGCCGCCAGCACTATTGCTGCCTCGACTTACCTAGGTCTACCGGTCAGCACGACGCACGTTCTATCCTCGGGCATCGCCGGAGCCATGTTCTCTTCCGGCGGTCTGTCCAATCTGGATAAAGGTACGATTCAAAAAATATTGCTGGCGTGGGTCCTGACATTCCCGGTGTGTGTCACGATGTCAGGCACTCTCTTCCTGATCTTCCGCACGCTGTTTGATTGATGTAGCCGAGTCGCTCCGCGACTCGGTTATTTTGTGCGTCTTGTCTTGGAATTTGACGAGTCGCGGAGCGATTCGTCTACACAACGAGTCGCGGAGCGATTCGTCTACATAACGAGTCGCGGAGCGATTCGTTTACAGTATTTACCCACGCCAATAGTACGTCTCATCTTTGACCGAATACTTAATGGCCATTTCGGGAGTTTCAATCAACTTCTCACCAGCATGTAATGAGTTGACCCCGGCGATAACCATGCCGGAAGTTAACAGCGTGCGTTCGAGTGGGTAAGGTTGTCGATTTTCGATAATCATCGTCTCTAGATGCCGAACCAGCGGATTGAAGAAGTCCGCCGTTGAAGAGCCGTGGCCGGGCATGGGTAGATACATCTGACAACTCAAGATCTTGCCTTCGTCTCCAATCGCACCAGCATAATTGAAATCTCGAATGCCGGTCATAAACACGGAGGTACGAAAGCCGTCGACGTGGGTGATGAAATAGCCAATGATCGTTGGCAAGGCCTTGCGCGCCCACTGGAAGTCGACTTTGGCAGTCGGATAGCCACCTTCGACTGGCAAGTTGTGGCTGCGGCACAGTGCAGCGACCACCAAATCACGCGTGCGCTTTTGGGCTGGTTGCGCTAGAAACTCCCAGACCTTCTCGTCGCGCATGGCATGCAGACTCTTCATACCGACCTCGCCACCACGCCGTCGTTCGGACATGCACTGCGCCGTTTCCAGGGCGTGGAAGTCATAGCTATCGATACCACCGTAGGCCACACAAACGCTTTCGCGCAAGTCGGCACCGTATGGCATATCAATGTCTGGCATGCGAACTGTCACAGGTAACGAACTACCCGAGTGGAACGGAAACTTCCGACGTTTAGCATCAGCGACCATCTCCTGACACTCGTTCCACTCGGTCGATAGATGCTTGTCATTGAATACAGGTACCGAGCGACCGCTGGCTTCAAATACCTTGACGATCTCCTTGAACCACTCATAACGCGGATAACGAACCTGGCCTTTTTCATTTTTGGGATAGTTGCCATGCTCGCCAATGATCACTACGCCATCGACGGCCAGTTCTTTGCCACCCAAGGTGAGCGTCTCTGCGACCGAGTTAAATGTTTTCAGCTTGTACCGCTCGATTCGTTCGCGTCCTAAGTCCGTGCCTTCAGGAAATTGAGCGATGTAGGTTCCGGCCACTTCGACACGCGGCTGTTGCCATGTGCCATTCCAGATGTAGCCTTCATTTAGTCGATCGATAAAGTGTTGGGTATGAGAATGTTTAAAGACCACCGTTCCCAAAAAGGCGATCTTCTTTTTGGGTGGCGATTGTGCCAATGACGAGGCTGGGTTTGCCGCTACCGCTAACGCACCGGCTCCAACGAGCTGACCAAATGCACGACGATTAAAACTGGCAGGGGGACGCATGAGGCAACTCCTGGAACGGTGGGATAGCGGAAAACAGGGAAGCGAGCGGCATGTGGTGGATGGCTGGGCGCACGCGCCCGAACTGGTCAGGCGGCGATCAGTTCGATCAACTTGACCAAATCCTTTGAGAACACATCGAACAGCACTTCGCCCTTTTCCGGTGTCGCCAGGTGCGGAGATCCGATGTGGCCGATCGTGGATCGATCTTTGGTGATCCAGCCCATGTGGGCAGGTGCGTAGGGCTGGCCAAACGAAATCTCTGGTGCTGATTTGTAATCACCGACCAGGTGCGGGGCCAGCCGCAGGATCATCGACGTTTCCCATTCGCAGGCGTGGCCCATCTCGCGCTGCTTAAACGCAGGTTCAACTTCCCAAGGCTTGCTGCCCAAACCCCAGTACGTGGTGAATAGCAAACGCAGATCGTTGCGAGCGCGATAGCGCTGACGGGCCTCAAAGATCGCTTGGCGACCTGGGACATCGTTGCCACCATGTCCATTTATCAACAGGATACGCTGAAAACCATGAAAGACGAGATTATCAATCAGGCCAGCCAGCATATCCAGATACACGCGCGGTGCGGCCGATATCGTGCCGGGGAAATCCAGGTGATGGTCTGAATTGCCTAACCACATTAAAGGCAACGACAGGACTCGATCTCCCAGTTTCTCATGGGCTCGGCGCCAGATCTCGCCCAACAGCATGCTGTCGGTGAAGACCGGTAAATGATGTCCATGCTGCTCGAGCGCGGCAATCGGTACGACCACTGGCGTGGTTCGCGGCATCGCATCAATCTTTGGCCAACTCATCTCGTATAAATTCACTGTGCTTTATCCCCTGCCAGAATCCACGCTTCATTGACGGCCACATGCTTCATGCTCTTGCCGCCTTCCACAAAATAACTGTACACAAAATGAATCAATCCATCGCGACCTTCAATAACGGCCGGGTAGTGATAAGAACCACTAGCTTGCTGTTCGAGATGTCGCTTCACTTTCCATGTTTGTCCTTCGTCGGTCGATATCGACACGGCCAGATGGTTGCGGCCATTGGTCTGATCGTTGTAGATCAACAACCAGTGTCCGTTGGACAGTCGCACGCCATCCAAACCTGATCCAGGATTAGGTAGTTCGGTCTCAGTGACTTCGCTCCAAGTCGCGCCGTCGTCTTGCGACTCGCTCGTCCGTATGCGATCGGATGTGCCGTTCTCGCGCATGTAGGCAATCAGCGTTCCGTCATTGCGTCGGAGAACTGTGGGCTGGATAGCGCCGAATCCCATGATGGGTTGGCTGGCCTGCCAGGATTTGCCACCATCATCGCTGATGGCCATCAAGGAGAAAGAGAAAGTATCGGTGTATAGCGGCAATAGAATTCGACCACTGGGCAGCACGGTAGGTTTGCAGCGTGGTTGCCAACCCAATCGTTGATACAGCTTATCGCGCAGCTTGGCTCGGGCTGCGTCGAAACTGGCTTGCTGACTGACCGAGAGCGGGGTTTTGATCTTGGCAAGATACTTGGCCAAACGCTCTTCGGCCTGGTCGGCGAAGTCGTCAGGCTTGAGTAGTATGACCGCTTCGCGTTGCCAGCGCGGAGCACCAGTTTGCGCATAGTCAGTCGACACCGCGTAATTGGTCAGGCACGATTCCCAAGTGTTAGCCAGAATCGTTGGCCAAAACAACCAGAGCTTTTCTTCCTGATCGATGTACATGCAGGTATTACAGTCGGGAAAGCCTGGCCGATCGACCATTACGAACGGTTCGCTCCACTGCTGACTGCCGGCGCTTAATCGCGCGCCGTACACAACCACATCGTCTGCCTTGCGTTCACCAGCACCTCGGTACCACGATACTAACAGGTCATGATTCTTTAGTTGCACAATCCCCGGTGCATGGTTGTGCTGGTCGTTTAAGGGAAACACCAATTGACTGCTGTACTGGGGCTCGTCGGCCATCAACACCACGCCGCCAGAGCACGCAAAAAAGCAGAGCAAACTCAACAGACGCGGCATCAAGATGAAGACCTAAGATGGGAGGGCAGGTGAGGCGAGCAGGGTGGGCAACGTTGGTATGAACGCTAGTAGCGCTCATTATGTGTCAAAGTAGGGCCTGATGGCAAGCATGGCCCTAACGATCTGGTGGTGGGGTGAAAGAAGGACATGACGAGTCGCGGTGCGATTCGTCTACAGGTGACGCGCATGAGAACCGAGTCGCGGAGCGATTCGGCCACGGGAGAACCGAGTCGCGGAGCGATTTGGCCACAGATTCGGCCACATTAAAACTCTTTGCGCCAGACGTACAAGCAACCGATGCCCAGTAGCACGGCCACGAAAATCAGGTTGCTAATAATGGGCTGCCAGACTTCTATTTCCTGTCGGAAAGTAGACAAGTCGTTGTTGATGATTTGTGTCTGGCCAGTTCGATCCCGTTGGAGCAAGGTTTGCAGCACACCGTTAAGCGACGATGGTTTGGGACTGACCAAGTACAAAGGGCGTGCGATCCAATTGTAAAAGAAGTCCAAACGCGATGGTTCTGGAGTCAAGGTTCGCTCCACCTTTCCGGTCGAAACATCGACCAGCGCCGCCACGTTAGGCCGTACGCCCAACCAAACTTGTTTGTCCGATATCCAGCTGACACCGGTAATTGATCCTTGCGATGGACAATTGACCCAGTTGAACTTAGCCGTAGCCGCGTCCAGGATATAAAACTGGTCGCTGTGATTGACGAGAGAGAACCGATTGGAATCTCGGGCCACATTGATTTGACGGGCATCAACTTCGCCTGGCATGGGCACGCTGGCTACGATTTTCGATAGTTGTCGGTCCAGGATAATCAGCGGCTTACCTTCGCGAGCCACCACACAGAACTCGTTACTCGCAGCGATCAACGCCGCTTGCCGCTCGTCGCCCTCTAACGTGATGGAGTGTTCTTTTTCCAGTTGGCCACTCTTGTCATTTAGTCGCAGGCTGTCTATTTGATTGCCGTTAAGAATGATCAGACTCTGTTGATCGGGCGTCGTGGTGACCCAGACGTCTTCACCAAAGAGATAACCCTCCGGTGTCAGATCTTTGAATGTTTTAGGTTGCAAGCGATTAAGCAAGCCGCCGAAATCGCCAAAAATGCTGGTGGTGGCTTTGGCGGTGGTGGCCAAATCGTACGCCGGCCAGTCAATTTCAAAAATGCCATTTCTGGTGACGGCCAATGTTTTTTCGCCTAGTTGGAGCAGGTCGAGCATCAACATGGGCGGTTCGATATTGTCGTCACTGGGCCAGCGTGCTTTGCGTCGCGCTTCTTCGACGTCTTTGGGAATTGAGTTGTCTTCGAAAGCATCGGGTTTGGCGGATGGCTTGGTATCTGCACTGCCATCGGCCACCGCGTCGCCTGCCGCTCCGGACGGCTTAGATGGCGTAACGTCCTGAGCGGATATGTTAGGTTGCGTAAGATCGGCCACCACGAAGTTGCGCGACTGAGTTTGAAAATCGCCAAAGCCGTTCAGGAAATCGGAACGCATGATCAAGCGACCGCGCGGAACATCATGGATGGGACCAAGCACTCTGCCTTGGACAGGCCCGCCTTCGCGTATATCCGCTGCCGGTTGCCAGACTCTAAACTTCTCGTTCCAAACGTTGACTGCTCCGGCCTGCGTGATCGCCAACAGGTCTTGATCCACTGTTTGAAACCTGACGATTTGCGGTGTGAACTGGGCCGGCATACGTAAGATGCCCTCGACCGCGCCCAAGGTGGCGCAAAACAACCAGAACACGATACAGACCACCACACAGATAATGGGATTGTTCCAGATCAACCCAACCAAGGCCGAGACACTGTAAAAAATAATGAACACAAACAAGAGCAGGGGAATGCACAGGATTAAACCAACGTTCCAAATGCCCAATCGCATGCCGACCAACAGATATAAACCGATTAATAGGTAGGCGATGTTGATCAGTACAAACAGGGTACCGCCTATGAATTTTGTCAAGTAAATCAGCGGCCTGGCCACAGGTTTGCTGAGCAGCAGGTGCAAAGAACCGGAGCGAAACGTCTCGGGTATCATCGGGCTGGTGATGATCAGTCCCACGAAGACCACGATGAATGACAAGCCGAACCGAATGATGATCTGTAGTGCAATGCCTTCGATGAACTTGTTGACTTCGGTGCGGCCCAGTGGCAACTGGTTGCCGATCTTGATACCTGCATATCCAAACCAGACCGCTTCGCCACGCGGCGCGCGCAGGTCAGCCGAATAGCTGATGCGCATCAACTGACGATTCAAGAACTCGATTTCGGTGGGGCTACGCTGAGAAACATCTTTGTCGATGATCGGTTTGATTTTTTCCAGTTTTGATGCCGTT
>JADLDX010000559.1 GCA_020846515.1 Pirellulaceae bacterium | reverse complement strand
TTTAAACGCCCCGATCGTCAGGCGTCGGTCTTTAGTCGGGCTAAACCGGACGCTAGCGCGCTTGCGGCTGATTAGCTGCAGGGCGCTAGCCCACGGTTTTCGGCCCACATTAAGATCGACGCACCCAGCAAGTAACGGCCCGGTTTCACCGACGCCGATCGTCAGAAGGCGTGTCCTGTCAGGGAATGACAGGACAAGCATCGAACACTAATGGAGAGCCTGACTAAATGGCCGATGATCTGACACGCGTTGGCCTCACGATAGGCGATCCGGCCGGTGTAGGACCAGAAATCGTTTTGAACGTGATGCGCGACGCTGCGGTGGCGGCCAAATGCCAATTGGTGGTCTTTGGCGATCGCAGCGTTCTCGAGCGATGCGCCGTTGTGACCAACCAACCGCTGAATTGCCAATTCCTGACGATCGAACAATGGCAAGACCCTGGTAGGTTTCCGACGGCTACTAGAGTCGAACCGATCGTGATCGACTGCCAGGCGATAGGTGCCCAGGCGTTTGTACCTGGCACGGTATCGGCTGCCACGGGCGATGCCAGCTTTCGCTATATCCAACATGCGATTGATTCGGCTTTGGCGGGCACCATCGCCGCCGTGACCACCGCGCCCATAAACAAAGAGGCCCTGCAAGCGGCCGGGCATATGTACCCGGGACACACCGAAATGTTCGCTCAGCGTGCCGGTGGTGAGCGATCATGCATGATGCAGTATTCGCCAGAAATTACTTGCACGTTTGCAACCGTGCATTGCGGCTATGCTGAAGTCCCCGGATTGTTGTCACAGTCGCGCGTCTTGGACGTCATTGAACTGACGGCAACAGCGCTCCGGCGATTACGCGAACGCGAACCTAAGTTGGTTGTTTGCGGATTGAACCCGCACGCCGGAGAACACGGGTTGTTTGGCAATCGCGAGGAAGAACGTATTATCATTCCGGCCATCGAAGCGGCGCGAGCCAAGGGCATTCATGTTGAAGGACCGTTACCACCGGACACCGCCTTCTTGCCGTGGAAGAGGCAAACCACCGATGCTTTCGTCTGTATGTACCATGATCAAGGCCATATCCCAGTCAAAGCCTTGGCGTTTGATTCAGCCGTGAACACGACCCTCGGTATCTCGATCGTACGCACCAGCGTCGATCACGGTACAGCCTGCGACATCGCCTGGCAAGGAAAGGCTCGCACGCACAGCTTACGCGCCGCGTTGGACGTGGCTCTCAAACTGGTCCAGACCGCTGCTCATGTTTGAAGTGGTGTTATTTCAGCCGGAGATCCCACCCAATACGGGCAACGTTGTCCGACTAACAGCCAACGCGGGTTGCCGACTGCATCTGGTCAGACCACTGGGCTTTGATTTGTCGACGAAACAATTGCGTCGCGCGGGCATGGACTACGCCGAGTTTGCCGATGTGCAGATCCATGAAGATTGGTCCAGCTGTCGAGCCGCACTGATGGATCGACGCTGGTTCGCCTTCAGTGCGCGCGCCACGCAAAACTTTTCAACGATCACTTACCAACCCGGCGATGTGTTTTTGTTCGGCCCAGAATCAACCGGCTTACCAGCCGAAATTCAAGCCGAGTTCAGCGATGCTTCGCGATTGCGATTACCGATGATTGCCCATTGCCGCAGCCTTAATCTATCCAACACCGTCGCGATTGTTGTCTACGAAGCATGGCGTCAGCATGGCTATGTCGGTAGCGACTAGCCACTTACGCTTAATGGGTCTTACTTCGAGCCGCGTTCGAGCGCTTCGATAATGCGGTCCACGTCGTAGACGCAGCCGCCCCAAGTGCCGCCACCTACGCGTTGAAGAGCTGCCCATAGGCGAGTGTCATCCGGCAAGCGTGGGTCGGCATGTAAGTCCGGATGCAACGGACGAGTGTCCAACATGCGCTGCGCATCCACCGGACTCAGACGCTGCTCGCCAATTCCGATGAAGTTTATGGAACCGGTTAGTGTATTGCGATCGATGATGACTTCGATCATGTCGCCATCGCGCAGTTTGCCGATCGGTCCTCCAGCCAATGCTTCTGGGCCCATATGCCCCACGCAGGCGCCTGTGCTAACACCCGAAAAACGCGCGTCGGTCAACAACGTAACATGCTTGCCGAACTTCAAATACTTGAGCGCTGAAGTGAGTTGGTAAGTCTCCTCCATCCCCGTACCCAATGGGCCACAACCCATTAACACGATGACATCGCCTGATTGAATGGTGCGATCTGTTTGCTTCTTGATGGCCGAGATCGCGGCATGCTCACTGGTGAATACTTTCGCCGGACCGGTGTGCCGAAAAACGCCGTCGCTACCGACAACTTCCGGGTCGATGCTGGTGGCTTTGATGACCGCCCCATCAGGACAGATGTTACCGGTCGGCAAGACAATCGTACTTGTCATGCCTCGCGCCTTGGCGATGGAAGGAGGAATGATGACATCGTCTGGATCGACGCCATCGCGCGACTTGAGCAGATCACGCAGTGCAGCCCGGCGCGAACTGCTGCGCCAGGTGTCGAGTATCTGATGCCAGGTCAGGCCAGAGGCCGTTAGACAATCACCATCGATCA
This sequence comes from Pirellulaceae bacterium, assembly GCA_020846515.1. Lineage (GTDB taxonomy): Bacteria > Planctomycetota > Planctomycetia > Pirellulales > Pirellulaceae > Aureliella. Next base: position 5,728 of record JADLDX010000559.1, on the reverse strand, counting down.
GGTTGGCTTCACGAAGATGCCACATGATCTCCGGTACACCGCCGGCCAAATACAATCTGAGGGTCGGATGATTCTTGGGGACATTAGGAAGTACATCGACAAAGCGTGATACGCGACGATTGGCATCAATCCAATCATGCACCGTGGGTCGTTCGAGTCCTGCGGCATGTGCGATCGCCGGGATGTGCAGCAGCAGGTTGGTCGAACCACCACACGCCGCATGCACCATGATCGCGTTGCGAACAGCGGCCGGGGTAAGGATCTTCTTAAGTGAGATCTTGTGCTGTGCCAGCTTCATCAGGGCTTGGGCTGATACCCGCGCCATATCCAACCACAGCGGTTCACCGCTGGGTGCCAGGGCAGCATGGGGTACCGTCAGTCCCATGGCCTCCGCTACGACTTGACTGGTCGCCGCAGTACCTAAGAATTGGCAGCCGCCTCCCGGACTGGCGCAAGCCCGGCAACCCGCTGCTGCGGCATCTTCTAATGACAATTCTCCGTGTGAATAGCGGGCGCCGATCGTTTGAACCTTGGCCGTATCTTCGCCGGAAACAGGCGGCAATGTTACACCGCCCGGCACAATAATGCCGGGCAGGTCACTGCAACCGGCAATAGCGATCATCGATGCGGGTAACCCCTTGTCGCAGGTGGCCACACACAACACACCGCTGCGACCGGGCAGGGAACGGATCAAACGGCGCATGACAATGGCGGCGTCGTTGCGATAGGGCAATGAGTCGAACATGCCGACGGTGCCCTGCGAACGACCATCGCATGGGTCACTGCAATAGGCTGCAAACGGAATCCCGCCGGCTGCAGTAATCGTTTCCGCCGCCGCGCGCACCTGCAAGCCAACTTCCCAATGACCTTTATGGTATCCCAAAGCGACCGGCTGAACATTGTCGTCTCGAAAGCCGCCTAGCGTACTAAGCAAAAGAAATTGTGGACCTGCCATCAACTGCGGATCCCAACCCATGCCAGCGTTTTGGGTCAAGCCAAACAGGTCGCCGCTAGGCCAATTTCGCAGCATCTCGTCCGTCAAGTCCAATGAGCCGCTCGGGCCAGCCGCACTCGTGCGATTGCTAGAGGCGCGTTCCGCAGTCAATTCGAACCAGGTGTCAAGCTCGGTAGGCACGACATGGCCTTCTTATGTTTAAGTGCAATGGTGGGGCAACGTACTGCCGGAACTTCAGTCAAGAAGTCAGCAACCGACTAATGTACGGTCGGTTCACGCAGGCGTCGATAGTGGCGAATCGGGACGATAGGTATGTTGCAGCTCGCTACGCTGGTTGTGAAACCAACTGGTAACTAAAGCCAACGTCTCTGGCCGAGGCGAAAATCGCTGACCGACGTGATTGTCCTGCTCCAGCCATTGGGCAATGGCCCGGTCGACCTGCTGTCGCTGCCTGGCTGTTTTAGGCGCGGCCAGCGCTCCTTCAACGACACCGCGGCGAATCAAATACCACACGTCTGGATGGTCGATTGCCGGGGGGCGATACACAAACGTAAAGCTTCGGCGAGCCGCCGCCACGTCGCCCACGCGTCGGGCTAACCATTTAACGGCCTGTAAATCATCACGTAGTCGCGCGGCCTGTTCGAAATGCAAACGTTCCGCTGCCACGGCCATCTGCGCCTCTAACCAATCCACGGGACGACTATCTGCGCCGGTCAGAAATGCACGAGCCATCGATACGTGTTTGTCGTACGCGCCGCGAGTGCAGCCAAAAGTACAGGGACCAAGGCAGGTCTCAATTTCGTACCGTATACAACCGGGCCGCGGAGCAATGTCGAACAGCTGCAGTTGATCGCTGAAGGAAAAACGTTGATCACTGCTACAATCTCGTAGCTTAAACAGCCGATTCAACACTTCCACCGCACGGGCAGCGCGGGTCGCGCCTTGAAATGGTCCGACGCAACACACACTCTTGGCATCGGCAGTGCGCGATGTGTAGAGTTGCTCGGCTGGCCCCCGCCCCAAACAAATATGCACAGGTCGTTGCCGTCTGGGAATGCCTTGCGTGTTGAATCGTGGTTGCCAACGTCGAATGAGATACTGCTCGCGCAGCAAGGCTGCGAACTCAGTAGGCTGTGTTTCCCAAACGATCTGCGCCGCTGACTGAACAATCCGTCCAGCCTTGTCTTCTTCGTTATGAGGCAGAAAGTAACTGAGCACTCGATTGCGCAAACACTTCGACTTGCCGACGTACACCAATCGACCGAGCAGATCGATCATGCCATAAACACCTGGCAACTTGGGCAGTTTCTGGCGCACCAGTCTTTGCAGGTCAGCTCGTTCCTCCGCAGCCACGCTTGGCAGCGATTCGCGCCGATATGGATAAAGCGAATCGGTGCCAAAGTCGACGAACGTCGATTCATCCCAGCCTGCATCCATGCTCGATTCCCGTTCTTTAGCACCTCCAGCGCGATCTGGCCCAACGCCCGAATTCTACTCGAATTCAGCCACCGCGTGGACAGACAGCAGCCCAAATTTTGGGCCTGCTAGGACTGGACAATGTGGGCGAATCGCTCCGCGACTCGTCAAAATCCATCCCCAATGCTACGAGCCAGAGCTGTCAAGACAAAAAACCGAGCATCGGCAGGGAGCGATTGCCGCTCGATCATCGACCGGGGAAGAGGCCCGTCGTGGATCTTGGGCGGCGCGTAGCTTCGGACAGTGCGCGTGCCACCACTGGTGCGCTCGTTGATAATCCCAGTCATCTGCGTCCATGCAGGCCGCCAATGCAGCGTCAAGCTCGCACACAGACCGAAAACGCTGTTCAGGATCCTTCTGCATGCAACGCAAGATCACGGACTCCAGATCCGCCGGAATCTGCCAGTTCAACTCTCGATCCAACGCTTGCGAAGGCGGAGTTGGAGCGTCGTTCAGATGCTGCAGGATGACGCGCATCGCATGCGTGGCTGAAAAGGGTGGCTTCCCAGTCAGCATGAAGTATCCCACGGCACCTAGCGAATAGATATCCGATCGCGGATCTGGCGTTTCTTCCCCCAGAGCCTGCTCAGGCGACATGTATAGGGGCGATCCAGCGAAACCACCGTCGATCGTCAGCTCCGTAGCAGGGCTGTCGACCGTATCCTCCGTAGCGCGACCGTTATGCAGTCCGTGAAGAGGCTTTACCAAACCAAAATCCAAGAGTTTGGCCACATCAAACTGGCCACCACGCTCCGAGACAAAGATATTGGCCGGCTTGACGTCGCGATGAATCAGGCCCAGCCCATGGGCCTCATGCAAGGCCGAACATACTTGACGCATCAAGTAAATAATGCGTGATGGCGCCAGCGGCCCTGCCTTGCTGACTAACTCCTGCAGCGTTAGACCTGGCAAGTACTCCATCACGTAATACAATGTTCCATCAGCCGTATGGCCATAGTCGTAAATGTAAATGCTATTCCAGTGACTGAGCTTGGCGGTGGCTTGCACCTCGCGCTCAAATCGGGCCATCATCTTGGCATCACCAGCGCGTTCAGGTCGAATCATCTTGATCGCACAAGGTCGACGCAGTAACTGATGCTCCGCCAGGTACACTTCTCCCATGCCGCCACTACCCAGCCGCTCACGCAAACGATAACGACCAAACTGCTTGGCCTCGAATACCTCACTGCGCAAGCGGTTGATGGTATGCACGCCCACAATCGCTACCGTCGCTGTTGCCACCAGCCCCAAGGCCATTTCGATCAGGGCACTAGGATCTTCTTTCACCACATCGCCAGTGTGCTTATCCACAAAGGTGGTAGCCAAAGCGGCCACAATTGGAGTCAAGGCAATCACGATGGACACGAGTGCGGCCCTGCGCCACGGATTGGGTATGAATATCGCATGGGCGAATATCAAGATCGTCCAGCCATGCAGCGTGATAGGAAAAATAGCATCAAACTCGTGCACGCTGGATACGATGCCCCGAGCCGTGAGGGCAGCGAAAAAGAGCGATGGCAATCCGAAGACCAACAATTCGATCGTGCGGGCGCAACGCGTTGACATTTCGCTTGAGCCACGCAGCCAAATGGCCGTGCCGACAAAAAACATCGTCAGCGAATATTCTGCCAGTGTCCAAGCCCACCCGTTGTCACTCAGCCCCGCCAATTGAGCCACGGTTAACCATAGAGCAAAGGCAGAGAAACCAATACTTAATGCAAAGGTCACGGCGGCTAACCGAGTGCGAAGTAATCGCAAAGCTTCCTTCGATTCACCTACGCTGGCATCTACAATGTCGACCGGTCGCCGCTGTTCTGCTTCAGCGTTACCAGCCAACTTGTCGCGAAACTCGATCGCTTCAGAGGCGTCGAGCGTGGCTTCCAGATCATTGGGGGGTGTCAAGATGAACTCCTTCGCGGGACTAGGTGGCAGGCAACACCTCAGGCTGCCTGGACCTCAGCGGGCAGGGCCAGTTGCGCTCCAGCTTGCCCGGGCGTGTGCAAGCACTTCAACACGAATCGGGATCGAGCCACTTGCGGTTCCCAATAGTGCAGACGCCGGTTCCCTGACCGCAGGCGGATTCGCGTCTGCATTCATAGTAAGGCCAAAAGTACAAGGTTTGCAGCCAAAAGTGGGTTTGTATATCCACTATTCTGCTGGAATCATCGAAAAATTCCTGGGAGGATTGTTTCCCAGCTCAGTCGCGATTCCAAGCTGTCGACCGGCTCTAGCATTGATGATATACCCAAACACTTGGATTGTGCGATACTGTTTTGCTGAACCCGTTATGTACCGCGAAGCCGTCATTAGGTAGCCATATGAACAGCGTATCTGCGCAAACTGAGGCCCATGCTTGGCTTGCGGCTAATCAGTCGCGTTGGACCAGCGAGCTGATCGAACTGGCCAACGTCAACTCGGGCTCGGCAAACTTGGTTGGGCTGAACGAAGTTGCCGACATGTTATCGGCTTGGTCTGGAGTGCCAGCCTTGCCAGCCCAACGCATTGCTTTGCCCCCGCGTCGAGGCGTAGCCGGGGATGGACATGAGCAAGCAATGGAGACCGGTGTCGCCTTAAAGTGGGAGGTAAGGCCACAGGCAAACCAACGAGTACTCTTGGGTATTCATTATGACACGGTGTATCTGCCCACCCACCAGCCAGCCAAATGCCAGCATGTGACCGACGCGCGCTTGGTTGGACCAGGCACCGCCGATGCCAAAGGCGGCATCATTGTCGCCCGCGCTGCGCTGGAAGCGCTCGAACATTTTTGTTTGGCGCCGGAAGTGGGTTGGACACTTTTGCTCACCCCCGATGAGGAGGTTGGGTCGCCCTCCTCGGCTGAACTGTGGGACTCACTGGCTCGCACCCACGACTATGGACTACTGTTTGAACCCGCTTTGCCCAGCGGTGCCTTGGTCGGCCAACGCAAAGGATCAGGCAATTTCACTGTGGTTGTCCGCGGCCGTGCAGCGCACGCAGGCCGCGACTTCGCGGCCGGCCGAAACGCCATCGCCCTGGCCAGCCAGTTGGCCAGCGCGCTGGATCGTTTGAACGGCAAACATCCCGATACGACGATCAATCTAGGTAACTTTACGGGCGGTGGCGCTGTAAACGTTGTGCCCGATTTGGCCATCCTCCGTTGGAATGTGCGCGTGCCCGATGCGGCCGCCCAGCACTGGTTCGAGCGACAGCTGTCAGACATTTTGGAAGAGGCTGATCAACAAGAAGGATTTCAAGTTGCGCTCTATGGTGGCTTCACTGCCCCACCCAAGCCGATGACGCATGCGCAGCGCGAGCTGA
>JADLDX010000558.1 GCA_020846515.1 Pirellulaceae bacterium | reverse complement strand
TGCCAGACTATGCCTCCAGTTGGGCACCGGCCGACTCGCAACGCGATGATGATGATGATGATGATGATGATCGCGAGGGCGATGCCTGGAGTTATGTGCCGATCGACCCATGCCAGCCCGTCATCATGGCCCTGCGATTGGCTTTGGGCGAGCATCTGCCGATTGAATTTATCGATTTGGAGACGAATGTCTATCAACCGCAATCGGTCATTATGCCGGATCCCTTTGCGCTGAAGACCGTGTCGATCGAACGCTTTGCCACGGCCGTGCTGCCCAGCATCATGCGACCCTTTAATGAACAGACTCGGCAGCGACTCAGCTACATGGGTCACCGACTGTGGGAACTGGAGAAACGCTACCAACGGATCGTAGTTGTTTGTTCGATTCAAGAATGGCCCTGGCTGCGTGAGTCGTATCAACAATGGGCCCAGGAGTATGGGACGCAATCAACTGCAGACAGTCCGTCAGCCAACCAGCCTTCATCTGCCAAACCCAATACTGGCAAACTCAATACTGGCAAGCCAAATAAAAAGCCGTGGCCGTGGACCAAGTCGTCGACGGACGAGCCGGAAGATAACAGGCCTGGAAACTCAGCAGGTAACACGCTCAGTCTGCCAGAGCACGACTCTGTTGAACCACCTACGACGTATGCAGTCAGCCCTAGTTCGCTGGTGTTTTTATTCGGCGAGTTGCCGTACATTACGGGCGTATACGAGCGTGCCCGTCGCGAATTAGAGGAAGACGATAACCTGTCGATCGACGGCGTGAAGCAGTTGCTGATGTCGGCGCGCAGCAGTTATCTACAAGACTTGGGCAAACGAGCACGTCGGATCACGCCGCTGCTGCTGCGTCAATGCTTGAAGTACATTCGCAATCTGACCTTGATGGATCGACGCTTAACTCCAGATCTATACACGATCACGATCGCGGCCCAGCAGATCTTGGGTGATCAATACGCGATCCACTTGATTGAAACGGCTCGCGATTATCCGTTTGAAGAAGACTTAGGTCTGCAATCGTTGACCCTTGGAATTGATCAAGCGCGATTGCCGAGCGAAGAAATCGTGAGCATTGTCAGTCGCCTTCCTGGCCCGCCTCTGATTTGGCGCAGTCTGGAGTTGCAACGTCGTCCGGTGAAGCAAGAGCAGGAGCGTTGGAAGACACGCTGGAATCCTTACTCTCAATGCTCCTGGCCACCTGAAGATACGTTGATCGAGAGCTTTCGCACACGCGTAGTGGAACGCGCCCGCGCGATTATCGGCGCGGACTTGGCACGCAGTGAAAAGTTCACGACCAGCATCAAAGATGGCATCGATATTCGCGAGACGATTCGTCACTGGTACGACGGCGATATTTATGTAAAGGTTATGCCCCCGAGCGTTGGCACGATCGACTGCTGTGTCATGCTGTTCGAGACGCCAGCCGACCCTGCGGCTTATCCTTGGCGGACAACTTGGTTTGCGGAGCATCATGAAGAATCGACGTTGGCATTTTTCGCGACCGACTTTCGCGACCAGTTTGTGGGCCCTGGCATAGCCCAAGCAACTTACGGTGGCTCCATGTTCTTGTTTCCGCCAGTATCTATTCCTGATATCTGGGAAGATCCACGCTTGGAGTTCACGAAGGGGTTAGAGGAACGCCTGGTGGCGGCTGCTTGTCTGCACGCACGCGAGCGCCAGATTGCGCTGCTGAGCCCACAACCGCCCAACGCAACTTTTCGACAAATTGCCAAGCGGTTTCGGCGATCGCTGGTCCATATACCCCTGGGTCAATTCAACGATGCCTTGGTACAGCAACTGCGCATGGTGCATGTACTCAACGGCCGCGAGGTTCGCTCGTTTGCGGCACATTTCATTCGCAAAGCGTGAGCAACTTTTCTGCCCTGGCATCTTATACGGTTGACTTAGCCTTGTTTCCAACGACAATCGTGAGTCGAAGCTCGTGCTTGGCACTTCCGCACTTCACCTAAAGGAAACGTTGGCGATGGACCCCTTGGATCATCTAAAGAATCTGGTCATCATGGCCGCCGCTGACGGCAGTTTGTCGGAACAGGAGATCGCTCTGCTGATCGATCGTTGTGGCAATCTAGGTTTGCAGGAAGAAGATCTCGAAAAAGCCATCGCTTTTGCGCTGAGCGGAGACGCCAAGCTGCGATTACCAACTGAGCGCGTCGAGCAGAAGGCCATGCTGACCGAACTGATGCGCATGATGGCTGCCGACGGACATCTACTGGAAGTCGAAAAGCGGCTCTTCGCGCTGGCCGCGGCCAAGATGGGCATCGAAAAGCTCGACCTGGAAACCATCATCGACAACTTGGTGGATAAGTAACCGCATCAGCCGCACGCTATCAGCCGCAGGGCGCTAGCCCCCGGTTTTCGGCCCGTACTAAACCGGACGCTAGCGCGTTCCGGCTGATCACCCGCACGCCGTTAGTCCCGGTGAAACCAAGTACGCCTGCGGCTGACTGTTAAACGAGTCGTAGGCGCACTTAGTACCAAATCTCAGTACGCCTGCGGCTGACTGTTAAACGACCTACCCCCGCACGCTGGCAAACGATGTTATCTTGGTAGGATTATCCCGCCTACCCAAAAATCGCAACAAGGCGTATCTACCATGCTCGGGTACAAACTGCTTGCCGCTCTCCTGATCCTCCCGCTATCGCAGATCACTCTATCAATACACATAAGCGCACAGACAGCGGCACCGAAGGTCCTACCCGGTACTGCCCCGCTGGAAACGACTAGCGACATTACCTCGGACCTGGTCGCTGGCGTCGATCGTTTTTTGCTGAAGCAGCTCGCCCAGGCTCCCGAGGCTCGCCAACAACATTGGGCGACCTTGGTTCAACCAGAGCTGGACAAACCCAATCCGGCTGTCGCCCAGCTGTCAACGATGATTGGGCTGCGCGATGCACGAGTCAGCCATCCTCAACTGGTAATCGAACGCCCGACACGCGCGACCACAGCCTACGCAGCCGGCAAGAACTGGACTGCCGAGTTGGCGCGTTGGCCAGTGCACAGCGACCTCGACGCCGCCGGCCTGTATGTTAAACCGCTTGATGGGCCGATCAAGTTTCGCGCAGTCATCATTCCCGATGCCGGCCAAACGCCCGAGCAATTGATCGGTGTAGGGCAGGGCAGCGAGAAAGTTGCCGCCTGGGGTGCGATGTTGGCAGCCCTAGGTGGTGAAGTCGTCGTAACCACGCCCGTCAGCCGACACCGAGAGGCTCGCCGTGGCCGAGCCGTCATGACAGACGAAGAATTCTTGTATCGCAGCGCTTTTGAATTGGGCCGCCATGTGCTGGGCTATCAAGTCAATGAGACGCTATCGGCCATCGAAGCCTTGGAAGTAGCCGACGATACCGCACCGAATAACGCGAACCTTCCTATGGTGGTGATCGGTTGGGGCGAAGGTGGTTGGATTGCGCTGCATGCCGCAGCGGTCAGTCCGCGGATTGATGCGGTCTGCGTCTCCGGGCACTTTCAAGCTCGCGAGAATCTCTGGCAAGAACCGATCCATCGCAACATGCATGGTCTATTAAATAAATTTGGCGATGCCGAATTGGCTGCGATCATCGCTCCCAGACATGTCATCATCGATGCCATTGCCGGCCCACAAGTTGAGATCGGCGGCGATGGCGGCGCACCGGGCCGCTTGTCCGGCCCCACGCTGCAAGCGGCCCAAGCCGAGCTGGCTCGCACGCAGAAAATCCTCCAGCCTCATCAACTGCAGACGCGCGTGCAACTGATCACTCCTGCCAAGCAGCCGACGCTCGACGGAGCCTCAATCGAATCCATCGCGGCCGCGTTAGCTGCTGTGAAACTACCCAACACACCCACCGCCAAGGATATTGAGAACACTCAATCCGCGGCTGTCCAAACACCAGATGCGCGATTGGTATCAATCGATGCGCGACGGCATTCCATGCTGGACAAATACGATCGCTTCTCACAACGCTTACTCGAGCATGCGGTCGACGAGCGGACGGCTTATTGGAAGGATTTGAAAACCGATTCGCTGGATAGTTTCAAAGCGACCGTGGAACCCTATCGCGAAAAATTTGCCAAGGACGTCATCGGCCGTTGGGACATGCCACTCAGCGCGCCTCAACCGCGTTCGAGGCTGGTCTATGAACAACCCAAGTGGCTGGGTTACGAAGTGGTCATGGATGTATTTCCGGACGTAATAGCCTATGGAGTGTTGTTGCTGCCACGCGATCAGGCAGCGGGAGAACGTCGGCCGTGTGTGGTGTTTCAACATGGACTGGAAGGCCGACCTCAAGATTGTATCGTCGGTGATCATCCAGCCTATCATGACGTGGCGGCACGTTTGGCCGAGCGTGGCTTCGTCGTGTTCGCACCTCAGAACCTTTATATATTTCACGATCGCTTTCGCACGTTGCAACGCAAGAGCAACCCGCTGGGTAAGACTTTGTTCTCGACCATCGTGCCGCAACATCAACAGATTTGTAATTGGTTAGCCAGCCAACCGCAGGTCGACAGCAGTCGCATTGGCTTTTATGGCCTGTCCTACGGCGGCAAGAGCGCCATGCGTATCCCGCCGCTAGTACCCCAGTACTGCCTTTCGATTTGTTCAGCTGACTTTAACGACTGGGTTTGGAAAAATGCTTCTACCCACGCACCACAAAGCTACATGTGGACGATGGAGTATGAAATTTTCGAGTTTGATCTTGGTTCGCGGTTCAACTACGCCGACATGGCGACGCTGATTGCCCCGCGTCCTTTCATGGTCGAGCGCGGCCATTTCGATGGTGTCGCCCCCGACGATCGGGTGGCGGCGGAGTTTGCGAAAGTGCGTCATCTGTACTCGGCGAAACTCGGCTTAACCGACGCAGCCAGGTTGGAGTGGTTTGTTGGCCCACACACGATCAATGGCCAAGGCACCTACGACTTTTTGCATGAGAAACTGAACTATCCTAAACCGGCTGATCGCTCTTCGCGTTAAACTGGTGAAGTTGGCAAAGTGTCATGGGTGCTGACCTACTGCGAAGCCAGACAGACTTTTGCCAAGCTCCACGATTATCCCGCCTGTTACCTATCCTCTTGATAAAGGAACGCCGCATGCATGCGTTTTTCTCGCACCGCAAACTCTGGTTGGCCCTGTCGATGGCCGCATTGGTAATGCCGCTGAATTCACTAACCGCACAAGACGCCAAGACGAAGGTTGCGCGTTTGGGCATTATTGGCCTGGACACTTCGCACGTGAAAGCTTTTACCGGATTATTCAATGATCCCAAACAAAGCAGTGGCTTAGGCGATATGCGCGTGGTGGTGGCGTTTCCTGGAGGCAGTCCTGACATTGAGTCCAGTCACTCGCGCGTGGCTGGCTTTGTTGAAGACGTCAAGAAACTGGACGTCAAGATTGTCGACTCCGTCAAGGACGTGGTCGCGCAGTCGGATGCCGTGTTGCTGGAGAGCGTAGACGGTCGGCCTCACTTGGAGCAAGCCCTGCCTGTGCTGCGCAGTGGCAAGCCGCTATTCATCGACAAGCCGCTGGCCGGTTCTCTGGCCGATGCCATCGCCATCGATATGCTCGCCAAGAAATACAACGCTCGCTGGTTCAGCAGTTCATCGTTGCGATTCAGCCCCAGCATCTATCGTTGGCGAACCGACGATGCTCTGCGCACGAGCATTCGTGGGGCGTCAGCTTGGAGTCCTTGTTCGTTGGAAAAATCCCATCCAGATCTATTCTGGTACGGCGTGCATGGTGTCGAAGTACTCTACACCGTCATGGGTGAAGGCTGCCAAACCGTCACGCGTGCCGGCACACCGGGTACCGACCTGGTCGTGGGTGTTTGGGACGGTGGACGCATCGGCACTTTCCGCGGTATTCGCGATGGCAAGAGCGACTATGGCGTCGTCGTGTATGGCGAAAAATCGATTGAATTGACCGGCAAATATGAAGGCTACAAACCATTGGTGGAACAAATCGCCAAGTTTTTTGCAGGTGGCGCAGCCCCAGTCAGCAATCAAGAAACACTGGAAATGTTCGCCTTTATGGAGGCCGCTCAACAATCCAAAGATCAAGGCGGAATTCCCATCAAGATCGCTGACGTTATGGCTCAAGCCACCGAGAAAGCAAAACAACGCGTAGCAACTCTTGATAAGTAAATCGTTCTCGCTTTAAGCAAACTTGTTCAGCTTGAACGCAGACCATAAATAGCAGGCGGCCCGCAAGGGCCGTTTGCGTTATAATATTGCCAACCCTTGTTGGAATCTCCTCCGTTCGATAGGCTTTCAACCCCAACTTCAATGCCATGCTTATCCGAACTATCTCTTGTCGATCTCTGGTTCTGCTGACTAGTTTGGCCAGTCTGTTCAGTCTTCAACTTGTCCATGCCGATGGCATCCAAGAAGCGCAACAGTTACTGGCGGACTCTGGTGTTAAAGGTGGCTTTGTGGTTCAGTTGGGCTTAGGCGATGGCCAGCGTCTGGCCGCCTTAAAAGCCAACGATTCCTACCAGGTACATGGCCTGGACCGCGATGCCGACGCGGTAGCGCGGATGCGTTTGCAGTTGCAGAAGAGCGACATATATGGGCCGGTAGCTGTCGATCAACTGGCTAGTGGAACGTTGCCTTACATCGATAACCTCGTCAACTTATTTGTGGCCGAGCAACTGGATGATGTGTCGATGGAAGAGGTCAGGCGTGTCCTGGTCCCCAATGGCGTGGCCATGATTAAAGATGCACAGGGTCAGTGGCAAAAGACCGTCAAGCTGCGCACGAAAGCCATCGATGAATGGTCGCACTTCCTGCATGATGCCAGCGGCAATGCTGTGGCCCATGACGAAGTTGTGGCACCGCCGCGGCATTTGCAGTGGGTCGGCAGTCCACGCTACTCACGTCACCATGATCGGATGGCCAGCATGAGCGCGTTGGTATCCACCAACGGGCGCATGTTTTATATCATGGACGAAGGCAGCCGCATTTCGATTCAACTGCCACCCAAATGGAAACTGATTGCTCGCGACGCCTTCAACGGCACCATTCTGTGGAAACGAGACATTGCCACCTGGCAAAGTCATTTGTGGCCATTAAAGAGTGGACCGACGCAGCTATCCAGACGCCTGGTCTCGACCGCAGAGGTTGTCTATACCACGCTTGGTTACGATGCCCCGCTCTCAGCGCTGGACGCAGCCACTGGCAATTCATTGCGTGAGTTCGCAGGTACCGATGGCACCGAAGAGATCATCCACACCGACGGTTTGCTATTCCTGGTTGTGCGCAAGGGCAAAGCCGAACTGGCCGACTATACGCCGGTTAATCCAACCGTGGGTGACCAGGCGTTGGCCCGCGACCTGTTCTGGAATGAAGAACCACGCGTGGTCATGGCCTTCGAAGCCGAGAGCGGACGTATGCTATGGGCCAAACAGACCAAGATCTCGCCACTCACCTTGGCCGCAGGTAAAGATCAGGTCTATTTCCATGATGGTGAGAAACTGGTCAGTATCCATCAACGAACCGGTCAAGTGCAGTGGCAAACCGAACCGGTGACGCGCCGCAACCAATTCAATTTCAACTTTGGTCCACGTCTGGTCGTACACGAAGATGTCGTGCTGTATGCCGGTGGCGACGGCAAGATGATCAGCGTTTCGGCAGTTGATGGCAAGCAACTGTGGACAGCCCAACATCCGAACTCTGGCTACCAGTCGCCGCAAGACTTGATGGTCATGCAAGGTCTGGTTTGGTCAGCCCCCACCACCTCCGGAAAAGATACCGGCATCTTCTCGGGTCGCGATCCGAAGACCGGTGAAGTCAAGAAGGAGTTTCCACCTAACATCGATACCTACTGGTTCCATCATCGATGTTATATCGCCAAGGCTACCGACAACTTTATCATTCCATCGCGCACTGGGGTCGAGTTTGTCGATCCCCAACAACAGAACTGGGACATCCATCACTGGGTACGTGGAGGTTGCTTGTACGGCATCATGCCTTGCAATGGCTTGACCTACACGCCGCCCCATGACTGTGCCTGCTATCCAGAAGCTAAGTTGTTTGGCTTTAATGCGCTGGCGCCGATGGCCCCGACGCGGCCCATTCCCGCCGAAGTACCCGAAGAGGGACGACTGGAGCAGGGACCAGCCTGGGGACGTCCGATGGCCGCGTCGTATACAGCAGATAATGACAACGATTGGCCAACCTATCGACATGACCCAGCGCGCAGTGGCACTGCTTCCAAGCCGATACCGGCCAACGTCAGCCCACAGTGGAAGATAAAACTGGGCGGTCGCTTGACAGCGCCCGTGATCGCTGGTGGCCTAGTGTATGTGGCTCAAACGGATTCCCATACGCTCTTCGCACTGGATGCAGAACAAGGCAAGCAACGCTGGAAGTTCACAGCCGGCGCCCGCATCGACTCGCCACCGACGATCCATCGCGGCCGAGTTGTCTTTGGCGCCACGGACGGTTGGGTCTACTGCCTGGATGACAAAGATGGTGCGTTAGTATGGCGATATCGCGCTGCGCCGCTGGATCGACGCACCATGGCTTTTGAGCAATTGGAGTCTCTGTGGCCAGTGCACGGCAGTGTGCTGGTTCGCGATGACGTGCTGTACTGCGTCGCTGGACGGTCCAACTTTTTGGATGGTGGCCTGCGTCTGCTGCGTTTGCAAGTGGCCGACGGCAAGAAGCTGACTGAGAACATCATGGATGAAACCAATCCAGACACGGGCAATAACTTGCAAGAGAAACTGCAGATTCTTCAAATGCCGGTCGGGTTGCCTGACATCTTGTCGGCCGATGACAAGTTCCTGTACATGAAGTCCCAGAAGTTTGACTTCGAAGGCAAACGCCTGGCCATCGGACCGAATTCAGGTGACTTTGTTAAACAAGCCTCCGTGCAACGCGGCGAGGGCGAGCATCTATTTGCACCGATGGGTTTTCTGGATGACACCTGGTTTCATCGCAGCTACTGGGTCTTGGGGCAGAGCTTTGCCGGCGGACACGGTGGTTACTTCCAAGCCGGACGATTTGCTCCCTCGGGTCAATTGATGGTCAAAGGCAACGGTTATGTATTTGGATACGGCCGCAAGCCACAGTACTTGCGCTGGACCACCACGATGGAGCATCAGTTGTTTGCGGCCGAGCCGAGTCCACCGGAAATTCCGGCTGACTTTGGCAAAGGCAACGCCGCTGCCGGTGCCGGAGCCTTTGCACAGTTCCCCAAATCGCCCAGCCTGGACGCGACTGGCAAACCGATCACGCTGGAAGCCTGGATGACCGCCACCAATCCCAACGGTGTGATTGTGGCTCGCGGTGGTCCAGCCGAAGGCTTTGCCCTGACGTTAGAGGGTGGCTTACCCATGTTCCATGTTCGATCCGGTGGCAACCTGGCGAGCATCAAGGGTACGCGACGCATCGTCGGCGGTTGGCATCATGTCGTTGGCGTGTTGCAAGACAACCGAGCCATGCAACTGTATGTCGATGGTGAATTGGCAGGTAACGGCCAGGCCACCGGCTTGCTCACCAAAGATCCTGCACAAGGTCTCGAAGTGGCCGCCGATATCGGCGGAGCTGTGGGTAACTACGAATCGCCGTTCGGTTTCACCGGTGTCATCGACGAAGTACGACTGTACTTTGCATCCGTGGATGCCGAGGCTGTCAAGAAGCGATTCGAAAGCGATGCCGAGATGAGTGCTGATCCACGACTGGTGGTCACTTTCGACGATGGCTCGGCACGCGACTTGTCGTTGCATCGTAACAACGGCACATTGGAAGGTGGTGTGCCCATCGATGGCCATACTGGTAAAGGCGTGCGCTTCAGCAACAATCCGGCTCGATTAAATGCCAATAACAACGCGGCGGCACCAGCTGACGACGGTCCGAACAAAAAACCGGCCAATGCCAATGCCAATGCCAACCGCCCGGGCAAAAACGCTCGCGGCAATGCGGCCAACAACAAACCTGCTGGCCAAAACGCTGCGGCTAACAACAGTTTGATCAAGCCCAAGTGGACTTCGGATATACCCGTCTACGCGCGGGCCATGGTGCTGGCCGGTGATGAATTGTTTGTGGCCGGCCCCTTGGACATGATCGATGAAGAAGAGACCTTCAAGAAGCTGTCGGAGAAAGACGCCGAGGTCCAGCAACTGCTCAACGCGCAAGACGATGCGCTCAACGGAGGAGTGGGTGGTCTGCTACTGTCGGTCAATTGCGCGACTGGTGAAGTTGATCAACGGTTGGAACTCGGCACGCTGCCCAGTTGGGACGGTATGGCCGGTGCCGCAGGCAAACTGTTCATGACAACTGTCGATGGTCAAGTAATGTGCTACGGTGTCAAGTAAAGCCAGGTGCGTTTGCCCCGATTTGTTGTTGCTCACGTGCCTGGAACGATTTAGGTAATTCATGAAATCTCGCTTGCTTGCCATCGCGATTTGCCTCGCCACCACTGCGGCCTGGGCCTGCAATATCCCGGTGTTCCGATACGCATTGGAACGCTGGCAACCGGATGCATGCGAAGTGATCGTTTTACACGACGAAGCGCTTTCCGATGCGCATGCCAAGATGCTTGAGGAGTTAGAAGCCGCGGCGCGATCGTCGCAGCGTAGCGCCAACATCGTGGTTCAGCGCTCGCGCATCGGTCAGGACAAAAATGTTCGCAACCGAGAATTATGGTTGACGCTCAAAGACTCACCCGACGTCAAGCTTCCCTATGTCGTCGTGCGCACGAGTGTGAATGATAAGCAGGCGGTCCATGGCTGGCACGGCAAGCTGGATCAATTCAAACCGGCTCAACTGCTCGATTCACCTGCGCGACGGGAATTGACCCAGCGCTTACTCAAAGGCGACTCGGTCGTCTGGATCGTACTGAAATCTCGTAACCAGCAGCGCAATGCGCAAGTCAAACAGCTTCTCGATCGAGAGCTCAAGCAGCTCGGTCGAACGATGCAGTTTCCGGAAGGCCTGGGTTTGCCCGGTTCAGAACTGTACGCGGAGCTGCCTCTGTTGATGCAGTTCACCGTGCTCGAGATCGATCCCCAGGACGAGGCCGAACAATTCTTGATCGGTTTGTTTCGTGGCTTCCATCCCGATGCCGTGGCTGCCGATGAACCGTTAATCGTGCCAGTGTTTGGGCGAGGCAGAGCGCTCGAGGTGTTGCCAGCCGACTCCTTGGACGCCGGTACGATCGGCGATTTGACGCGTTACTTGTGCGGCGCTTGCTCGTGCCAGGTCAAAGAACGCAATCCCGGTTTTGATTTGCTCCTCCAGGCCCCCTGGGAACGAGAGCTGTTCGGCGAGGCTGGCCAATTGCCGCCACCGCCAAAAGAATTTGACCCGAACCAAGCACCGCAGTTAGTCCCGATTCCGCAAGGCAAGAAGAAGTAAAGCCCAGCACGTCTCGAAAGCTGGGTTTTGTCTCTGGGTTGGACCTCTGGGTTTGACACTGGGCGGGTTTCGAACCTCCCCCCGGGTCTGGTTCAAATTCATTCATGAGTTCTTGATCAAAGGCATGCTGGTTGTTCGATGGTCTAAGTGCTATACAGGGACCATCGTTACTTAAGCCTGCCAGTGGCCAAGCGTGCCTTAATCCCGAATCGGACGTGTCGGCGTGCTTAGCGTGTCGGTGTCAGTTACAATGGGGCGGTTCATACTCACAACAATTGGTGATTCACCATGCAACGTTCCACAATTTTGTTGTTCGGTTCGCTGATCGTCGGCCTGGCATTGGTCTTTACGCTCATGCGTGGCGAGCGTGAGACGCGGACTAACGGTAGCAGTGCGGGCGGAGACGCCGTCCAACCACTGATGCTCTATTGTGCGGCCAGCAATCGCGCGGTCATCGAAGCGGTGATCGCCGACTACAAGCAAGAATTTGCGCGAGAAGTGCAGGTCCAATACGGGCCATCACAAACGTTGCTCTCGTCGATGTCGGTCAGCAAGTCTGGTGATTTATACCTGCCGGCTGACAGCAGTTACATCGATATGGCCCGCGAGAAGGGCTTGGTGGCCGAAGTGTTGCCACTGGCGAAAATGCACGCCGTGATCGCAGTTGCCCAAGGCAACCCCAAAGGCATTCAAAGTTTTGATGACCTGCTGAAGCCTGGTGTGCGTTTAGTTCAAGCCAGCCCGGATGCGGCCGCGATTACCAAAGTGACTCGCCAGCAACTGCAGAAGCTGGATCTGTGGGACAAACTGGCCCAAGCCACCACTGCGTATCGCACAACGGTAAATGACGCCGCCAGCGACATCGTCGTCGGGGCCGCCGACGCAGCCATCGTCTACGATGCCGTGCTGCACACCTACCCCAAACTGCAAGCGGTGAAGATTCCCGAGCTGGCCAATGTGGTTTCCGATGTTGCCCTGGCGGTTACCAAATCGACCGAACAAGCGTCGGCGGCGCTGCACTTTGCGCGCTTCGCCTCGGCTCGCGATCGGGGTCTCAAGAAATACACCGAGTTTGGCTTTCAAGTTGTGAAGGGTGATGTTTGGCAAGACAAACCTGAACTATCCATTTTTGCCGGCTCGATGTTGCGGCCAGCCATCGACAGCACCATTACTGAATTCGAGAAACGCGAAGGCGTGCGCGTCGTGCGCGTATACAACGGCTGTGGCATCCTGGTCGCGCAGATGAAAGCCGGGCAACATCCGGATGCCTACTTTGCGTGTGATAAAGAGTTCATGAATAGCGTCCCTGATCTGTTTCCATCACCGGTCGACGTTTCCCAAAACGAACTGGTGATCATGGTACAGAAAGGCAATCCACATGGCATTCGCGACCTGCGAGACTTGGGCAAACCCGGTTTGCGAGTCGGTGTAGGGCATGAAAAACAATGCGCTATGGGTTGGTTGACGCAAAACCCATTGCGCGAAGGTGGCGTGGAAAAAGAAGTCATGGCCAATGTGACTGTGCAATCGCCCACCGGTGACATGCTGGTTAACCAACTAAGAGCCAGTAGCTTGGACGCGGCTGTCGCCTATTTGAGCAACGCGGCCGGAGCAGGTGATGTGCTGGATGCTGTGCGCATCGTCGGCATTCCTTGTTCGGTGGCCACGCAACCGTTTGCCGTCGCGGTCGATTCACCCAATGCCCATCTGGCGGGCCGCCTTTTCGAACTGCTGAACTCGGCAGAGTCGAAAGAGACCTTTCTGGCCGAAGTCTTTCAATGGTCAGCCGATCTGAAGCCAGAGTTAAAGGGCGACCTGAAATCCAAGTTTAAGACTAGTCCTCAGAACCAGCCTGAGTCCGACGCGAGTGCATCTAACGCGAACACATCCGGCGCGAACACAACCGGCGAAGCGTCTGGAAAGCCTGCCAGCGAGTTACCGAGCGAATCGGGCAATGAATAGCGGTCAACCGGTGGGCGCGGACGCCGCATCACCGCGCAGCATGGCTGAAGAACCGCCGAACGCGAAAGTTGTTGCCGGAGCTTATCAGGCCAACCAGGCAGAATTGCCTCGATTGCGTCAGCGATCCGATGCGCCCTTTTTCTTGGTCATGGGTGGTATATCGGCCAGCTTTATCTTATTGATCATCTTGCTACTGGTAGCCGAC
>JADLDX010000557.1 GCA_020846515.1 Pirellulaceae bacterium | reverse complement strand
CTACCGAGAAAGGCAATCAGGAGCAGATCGCCGAACTGAAGCGTCGTCAGCAAGCGCTCGCGGGACAGTTTGCCAGCCTCCAGAAACGTGCTGCACAAACGGCCAATCAGAATAACGAGAAAGACCAGTCCCAAACAGCTGCAGCCAGCAATTCAGCAACTATCACCGCGACCAGTACCGCAGCAAAAAGTACTGGAGCGATGACTACCGAGCAGGCTCGTACCATTGGTGAGCAAGCGTATCTCCGAACTTTGAATCGCATGCCCAATGCACGCGAAATGCAGGTAGCCGTAACTTATTTGTGCAGCGAACCTGACCCGGCCATGGCCGTCGAAGGTTTGATTTGGGGTATCGTCAACACTAAAGAATTCATCCTGAACCACTAAGGACATGCGTAATATGAGACTGCATCGCAACTGCGAAGGGACTGTACGTCGAGATTTTCTGCGCGTGGGCGCGTTGGCTGCTGGCAGCTTTACGCTCGCCGACTTCCTGCGTGCCGAAGAGGCGGGGCAGGTAAAGAAACGCGGCGCACAGGCCGGCATCTTCATCGATCTCAATGGTGGCCCCTCGCACCTGGATACATTTGATTTGAAACCCGAAGCTCCCAGTGAGATTCGTGGCAAGTTCAAACCTATCGATACCAATGTGCCCGGTGTTCAGATCAGTGAGCATCTGCCCAAGTTGGCTGCTTGCGCTGACAAATATGCAATCCTTCGAGGTGTAAGCCACACGTTGGCCGCGCACCGCCTGGGGAGCGAATACGTCAACACTGGCAGTCGCCCGCTGGCTTCGCTTGAGTACCCTGGCTACGGGGCTGTCGTCAGTAAAGAACTGGCGACCGCTCAAGATATTCCACCCTTCGTCGCCATCCCGCGGGGCAATCAGCGCGCCGGCTTTTTGGGTATTCAGTACGCGCCGCTCAACACCGGCAGCGTACCGACTGCCAATCAACCCTATAGCGTACGCGGCATTTCCCTCGGTGCCGGCATGACCGTCGAGCAGATTGAACGACGCCATAGCCTGCTCAAGGACCTCGATCAGACGTTCCGCGGTTTTGAAAGCGATAACCAACTCGTTATGGGACTCGATCGCTTTCAGGAGAAAGCCTTTGCCATGATTACCAGTCCTGAAGCAAGGGCTGCGTTCGATATCAGTCGCGAATCTCCGACCTTTGCCAATCAGTTCCCAGCCCAGCCCTTTGCACAGAGTTGCTTGTTGGCTATTCGCTTGATCGAAGCCGGCGTGCGATTCGTATCTTTGTCGCTGGGCGGTTGGGACACTCACACTGACAACTTTACTAAGCTCAGCACCAAACTGCTGCCTGAACTGGATGCCGGCCTGTCGGCACTGTACACCGGGTTAGAGCAACGTGGCCTCCTGTCGAGCACCGCGGTGCTGACTACTGGTGAATTTGGTCGAACCCCCAAGATCAATTCGCGTTCGGCCGAAGGCGGTCGCGATCATTACCCAAGATGTATGTTCATGTTGGCCGCCGGCGGTAGCTTCCGCGGCGGGCAGGTGATTGGGGCCAGCGACGATACAGCCTCCGGTCCAGCCGGCGATGCGATTACACCAGACGACGTCGCCGCTTCGTACTACCAGAACCTGGGCATCGATCCCCAACAGGAGTTCGACACCGATACCGGCCGCCCCATTACGCTGGTCCGCGACGGAAAAGTCATTAACGCCCTGTTCGCTTAAATGCCGTGGACAACGCCTGCGGCACGGATTGCGAAGCCGTCGCCATTTCTCTGGCTGTATCGGAAGTGTCACTAGGGTCGAGCCCTGCTTTCACAGGGCCGACCTGAAGGGTAACGCGATTGCAAAGTCGCGATTGCAACGTAGAGGTGTAGCGCGAGATGGGCCCTGCTCTGCACCCTTACGCACGCATGGTGATCTGGTATGGTTTAGTGGATTCCAGGCAGACTCTCGACATCCCTAACCTGCATCCGGCACATGAATCCACCCTATTCCCCTGTCTATATTCGTGCTGAAAAGGCCAACGTGCTGGCCAGTCGCCATCCTTGGGTATGGGACAGATCAATCATCGAGCCGGCGATACATCCGGAGCCTGGTTCGATCGTCGACCTGATGTTGATCGATGGCACTTGGATTGGACGAGGTATCTACAATCCAGCCAGTCACATTCGCGTTCGCGTTTATCAATGGTCAAGCGATGCTCCGCTGGATGAACATTGGGTGCAACAGCAATTGGCACTGGCCTGCGGGCTGCGCGATCTCTGGCAACGCAAGCATGGCGAGTTGGACGCTGTGCGACTGGTCAATAGCGAAGGCGATGGGTTAAGCGGACTGGTGATCGAGCGTTTTGGAAAATTCGCGGTGATTCAAGTCACGGCTGCCGGCGTGCATCGATGGTTGCCTGCAATCGCCCGGTGGTTGACCCAGCGCTACGCGCTGGAGGGCGTGCTGCTGAGAATCGATGACAAAATCGCTGAAGCCGAAGGCATGACATCGCAGCGCAGCCTCATCACCGGCCATGCTCCGGAAGGTCCTTTGGTCATCCAAGAGTATGGTGTGCAATTACAGCTTGACCTGGAAGCCGGTCAGAAAACTGGCTACTACCTAGACCAGCGGACCAACCGGTATCTGGCAGGCCAATACCTTGGCGGACGAATGCTGGACGTCTGCACGTACTTGGGTGGATTTGCGTTAGCGGCCTGTAAACATGGCGATGTGGAAGAAGTCCTGGCCATCGATGCCAGTACGCGCGCACTGGCGCAGGCTGCCGAGAATGCCAAGCTCAATAACTTCGAGCAGATAAAGTTCTTGCAGGGCGACTGCTTTGAAGAACTGGATCGATTGCGCAAGGAAAACCAGACATTTGATTCGATTGTATTGGATCCACCACGCTTAGCTGGAAGTCGCGAGCATAAATCGGCCGCCTTGCGAGCCTATCACCGACTGAACCTGTTGGCCATGCAACTGTTGGTGCCCGGTGGCATATTGGTGACATGCAGTTGTTCCGGGCGCGTGACACGTGAAGAGTTTCTAGGAACATTGGGCGCCTGCGCTCGCCGTTGCGGTCGAGCCTTTCAGGTCATCGAGCAACGCGGCGCAGATTTTGACCATCCGTTCGAAGTCGCATGTCAGGATAGTGAGTATCTCAAGTGCATCATTGGGCGGCTGGTCTAAAAACTGAAGCCACGTACGTCGACATGCTGAGACGAGAGCGCAAAAAAAAATGGTCATGACATGCCGCTCCATCGTCACATCATGACCATTGTAAGTCGCATGAAACGCGTGCACCGTGCGTTTCGTGCTCCCAATCCGTGGTACTAATGTTATCGGACAGCGGCAGGTTGAAGGCTAAAAGAACTTTCGTCGCTCAATGGTTAGCCGGTGGAAGAGAAAACGACCGAATTGCGATCGCAAGGCACCGGCCATCAATGAGTTGCGGCGTTTGGCTGAGAGCCAAACGCCGCAAATAGAATGTTTATCGCAGGTGCGATCAGTAGGATTAGCGAAGAGATGCCGTTGGACGGCTGGCGACAACAGGGTTGGCCACGGGTAGCGGGAGGGCGGGCAGGACACTTGGCAGTTGCGGAAGTTGCACGCCGGGCACACCAGCGTCATGCGGGGCAGTACCATATGGGACCGTCGGTACGTCGGTGGGCAGTTGCAACACCGGTGGTCCATTGGGCAGACGAGTGGTCGTCAACTGCACATCTGGGATCCCGTTGGATAGTTGTGCATAACCTTGTGGAGCAACAGGCAGATTCAGAGCTGGTAGGCCGGCTTGCAATTCGCCTGCGTACGGCGATGTGATGGCCGGTGACGAGGCAAGCAGACTTTGCGATTGCGCTTCGGTCAAGCGAGCCTCTCCTGGGCGGACGTTCTGGGCACATTGGCTTGGGCTGGCTGCGCAGGAGTTGCAACCGGCTTGACCTGCGACCACACCCGCGTTGCCGCAGCTTGCACAGCCACAGGTATAGCGATTGTGACCGTACAACTGCTGTTGAATCTTAGCGCATTGACGGGCGCGGTAGGCAGGATAGGTGTCCCACAATCCGTTGGTGCACCAGTTGATCATCATGTAGTTGGCGACGGGATTGGGGGTAACGCAACCACTGTTATCCCAACAGACTGGGACCATGCCCACCTCGGGCGTCATGGCCAGCACTTCCAGCGGCGCGCCTGTGGTGACTTTTTTGACTGCGCGGTCGGTAGCAGCGTCTGTCGCCGGGGCGGCATTGGTGGTTACGGGCTTTTCAGGCTGCGTTTGTTGGCTAACTGGCGCTGGTTGACCGCTGATCTCGGCTTGAGGATTGGACTCGGCATAATAGTCCGAGTTTTCTTCGCCGGCCGGAGGATCCGGTTGTGGAGAATTGAACGTTCCAAAGAAGTCTTGGTTCTGAGAGACCAAGCGAGCTTCAGCGGAGCGAGGTGTAAAGGACGATTCGATTTGGAGCTGTGCCAAACATTCTGTAGAAATGCCGGCAACCGCCGCACCGAGCGCGAGGATCGAAAACTTCATGTCTTGGGTACCCTAAAGGTGCGAGGGAAAAAGCCGGGCCATCCATTGACCCGGCATCATAAATCGCATCAAAAAGGGCACCACGAAATTAACCCAAATCCATGGTAACGTGAACCACATAAACTGCGAGGCTGGTGTCGCAGTGGGTATCGTGAGTGCTCTCGAACTAAGTGTGCGCGGCAGTTAGCGATGAGCAAGCGCGAGAGAGACAAATTAGGTCGATGCCACCCTCATGCGGTGCGTAAGACGTTGTTTGCATAAAATGTAGGACGTAGGCAGAATCTGTCTCTCGATAAATGGGGTCAGGTCTCATTTTCGTGACTCAGCGACCGTCAACGCGACTTCTCGCGAGGTCAACTCCTTGCTGGTAAAGATCAAGCGCATCGCAGATCAACTCGGGCTAGTCTGAATCTGTACCCATCTTCTCGTTTACGGCCGATAAATGAGACCTGACCCCGTTATTTCCCAACCTGCACGGCTTGCAGCAGACGCTGCCGAATCATGTACAGACGCGTGCTCTCGTCAATCTTGGCGCCATTGAGTTCCGTGACATAAAACACGTCGACGACTTGATCCAGGTGCGTACCGATTTTGGCAAAGTGTAATACCAATTTCATATCAAACATGACCTTCGACACGTCGTACAGCAGGCCCATCCGGTCGTAGGCGAATAGCGTGATGATGGTGTGCTTGTCGGACGTAGTGTTGTCGAAGCGGACTTGAGTGGGTTGGGTCTTGAGACCTTCAGCCGCTTTGTGCTTGCTATTGCGCCAGATGCGCGGAAACGTTGGTGGATTGCGTTCGCTAGGATCGAGGGCTTTGACGATTTTTTGGCAAACTTGATCGATGCGGCTGGCAGGTGGTGCTTCTTCGAATTCAGTATCTTCAACCAAGAAGCGGTCCCAGGCGATTTCACCCGGTTGCGTATGGATCTCGGCCGCCAGAATTTGCATTCCCTGGCTGGAAAGCGATCCGGTGATGCGATGGAAGGTCCCAATCGGTTCACCGGTCTGCTTGAGGGCAATCGTGTACTCGACTGCCCGCTGCTGAGGAGAGTATCGTCCCCAAGCGATCGCGCGGTCGCCATCGAGAGTTTGCAATTTGGCGATCTCTTGCACAATCTGGCTGGGCTGCGTGCGTAACAAGTACCCAATGGGCAGCGCCATGATTTGCTCTCGCCACCACTGAGCATCCGCTTTCTGGGGAATGAGAGCCACCAGTTGCTGACGTCGCGATTCTATTTCACTGCTGAAGCGCGTGCCTGGTTTGTCATCACGGAAGTGCGAATCGGTTTGGTGATACAGTTGCAGGAGCAAATCGATCTTCCACTGATTGACCACTT
>JADLDX010000556.1 GCA_020846515.1 Pirellulaceae bacterium | reverse complement strand
GTACCGCATTGGCCCCAGTCCATTACCGCGACGGACTCCACCAGTAAATCTGCTGAACCAGATAAGCCGTCTCCGGACGCCACTGGCGAACTGACCCAAGGTGAAGCCAGTTTCCGCAAAACCATAGCCGCACGATTGGCCTCAGGGGTGCGCGGTGGCAAAGAGCCCAATAAACCTTCCAACAATAGAAACTGGCGACCTGATCTGGCTGTTCTGCCCGTGGCCGATATTACCGGCGACCGCATCAAATTGTTCCATATTCGAGACTGTACTTATCGCACCGAAGAAGATTACGATGTTCGCCATTTTGATCGCGAGTTCAAACTGTCCGACGTTCGCTCCGTCGATTTTATCGTCGTCCCTTTTCAAAACACGCCGGCCTTAGCTCACACGATGCTCAGCTTCGGATTGGCCAATGGCGAGCACTTTGTCGTTTCGGTCGAAGGACGTTTAGAACAAGGCGAACAGTACTCGACGCTCAGCGGGGCTCTAGACGGCTATGAACTGATGGTCGTCATTGGCACCGAACGCGACTTGATCCTCCTGCGCACGCAAGTCCGCAAAGTCGACGTCTATTTGTATCCGACACGCGTATCGCCCGAGCAGGCCCAACGTTTGTTTCTGGCGATGTTGACGCGCGCCAATCAATTGGCCAGGCAACCTGAATTCTATGATCTGCTGTCCAATAACTGCACCACGAATATCGTGGATCACATCAATGGCTTGAAACCCGGTGCTATTCCGAGCGATATCCGTGTTCTCCTGCCTGGCCATTCGGATCGATTAGCCTATGACCTCGGGCTGCTGGCCGTGAGCGGTCCCTTCGATCAAATCCGAGCCGCCAGCCGAATCAATTTGCTAGCTCATCTGTATTACGATTCCCCCGAGTTCTCCGAACGCATCCGACGCCGATAAGCTAGGGCAGCCTGGCTGGAATTGGGCAGGGCCACCGAAGCTACGTAGGTTTTCTGTTCCGGTCGGAGCCCAGTCAAGTCCACCGTCTGGTGACGGTGGCTACCTGGGGCCACCGTCTGGCGACGGGTGGCTACATCGCTGGGGTTGGACGCAAACATTTGATCTTGGTGCCGTCGCAGGAAATCGCTAACGTTCCGTTGTGAAGTCGGAACCGTGCAATCTTAGGTTTTTGGAGAACGAGCATGAGAGCGGTCATGTCGGCCTGTTACCTCGCGTTATTAGTCGGCGCAGTCAGCGGCTGTCAGTCGTGGTCGCAAATCGGCCAAGGCATTCCTGCCGGATCGCGAGTCGCCCCACCTGGCACCGGTTCGTACCCCGTCCCCTCAAGCTACTACAACACGCCCAAAGCGGGTGGGGTTCCTAGTTCCCCGGGATCTGCTGCCGTTGGTGCAAGTAGTTCAGCCGTACCAGCCGGTGGCGCCGCCCAGCGGAGCGCAGCGATGCCTGCCAACCCAACTGGCTCCGGCGTTACCACTGCCGCATGGCAACCACCAACGGTGGATCAGTTACGCACTGGCGTGAATCAGTCGGCCAGTGCTGTCATCAACAACGCTACGACACGTGCCAATCAAGTCGTTCAAGCTGGCACGTCGCGCGCAGCGGCTGCGATTGAGCAATACACCGATGCAGCTCCAGAGGTTCCCGTGGTCGACAACAATCCACCATCGCTGTCAGCCTCGCGCTCGCTCAGCGACAGCCCACCGGTTGAACCGCCTCAATTGAATTGGCAAGCTCCACCTCGCTAATTGAAATCAAGTGGATGAACTGCACACGCTGATGCAACGCAAGCATCGCAGAATTGCTCAAAGGTTGGCCAGCAACTTGACGCTCTGGTCGCCAGACCGACGATGTTCGATTGAGTCGCAAACAGGAGAAAGCGTGTGTTTACACGCATGCCGATACGCAAAAAGATTGTGTGTGCCACGCTGCTGCTGGCATGCACCTTGTTGCTATTGATCGGCAGCAGTTTGCGAGGCTTCTACGCATATCGTGAACTGGCCACGATGATCAGCACCTTGGCATCGGATCTCTTGCCACTCAACTACAAGATCGCCCGGGACATTGACGATCTCCGTGTGCGCTACCAACCGGAACGAATACTTGGTCTTGAACAGCATTTTCAGACTGATCGCACCAAGCTATTGCGGAGTAACTTTCCGGCCGAGCTTTTGAATATTCGCGAAAACGTCAAACGCTATCAGTCCGTGCTACAAAAACAGGCCGAGAGCGATGTGCTAGCGCTGGGCAAGGAGAGTGCGGAGTTAAAGCTGACCCGCGAATCGTTGATCAAACTAAATCAAGTCATCACAGCCAGCAGCGCTGAAAACTTGTTGGTCACGCCCGGAATCGCCGGCATCGAAAATGATTTGTATGAACTGAGCGAATTGGTTCATCAGTTGCCGCCCCTTCTACAAAAACGCATGGCCACGCTGCGCGATCGCGTGCGTGTGCGCTATCGTACCTGGTATGCCTTTATCGTGACTTCGTCGCTAGCCTCCTTCATGATCATTGGCCTGGCGTATGCTTTCTTTCGCCGATCGGTAGTGCAACCCTTCAAGGAACTGCTGGCCGGCTCGCGCTTGATTGCCAAGGGTAACTTTGAACATCGCATTGTCTGTGATTCGGGTGATGAACTGTCCGAGTTGGCTGAAGCGCTAAATGCGATGACCGAACGCTTTGTCCAGATTCGAGATCATCTGAATGAAAAGGTGCAGGATCGTACGCGCGAAGTTGTGCGTAGTGAGCAGTTGGCGAGCGTCGGTTTTCTGGCGGCCGGAGTCGCACACGAAATCAACAATCCGCTGGCTTCGATTGCTTGGAGCGCCGAAGCGCTCGAAGGTCGCTTGCATGAGATTCTGCATGGTCACATCGCCCCGGACGCACAAGGTGATCACGCGGCGGACCACGCTCCAGGAGTCACATTGTCTAACAGCATGGACCCCGACGAGCTCAACGTTCTGCGCAAATACTTAAAGCGAATTCAAGACGAAGCGTTTCGATGCAAGGGGATCACCGAACGACTGCTGGACTTCTCGCGACTGGGTGAGAGCCAGCGTCGCCAGGCATGTGACGTGAATGAACTGGTTGGTGATGTCATTGCACTGGTCGAACATCTGGCGCCCTATCGCACCAAAAAAATCGAGTTTTCACAACTGCCCGGCCTATCGGCGTGGGTCAGTCCCACTGAGTTCAAGCAGGTTGTGTTGAACCTGCTGACCAATGCTCTGGATTCGACCGATCAAAACGGCGTGGTCCGTATGCGCCTGGAGCATGACCAGTCGTCGATGCGTTTGATGGTGGAAGACAATGGATGCGGCATGACGGAAGAGGTGCTGCGCCATTTATATGAGCCATTCTTTACTCGAAGGCGGGACGGCAAAGGGACCGGATTGGGGTTGTCGATAACCTACCGAATTGTGCAAGATCACGGCGGCCAGATTGTGGCCACGAGCGAGGGCCCTGGCTTGGGCAGTCGTTTTCAAATTTCGCTACCATTAGAACCTGATTCAACAAGCTCCCATGACTCCCAAAAATACGCAGCTTAACGGATTGAGAATTCTCTTCGCTGATGACGAAGAGGCACTGCAAGACACGATGAGTCTGGAACTGCCTCGCATGGGGCATCGGGTTACCGTTTGTCCCGACGGTCATGCTGCAGTTCGCGAATTGGAATCGAAGGAGCAGTTCGACTGTTTGATCGTCGACTTGGATATGCCGGGCATGAACGGCTTGGAAGTCATCAAACGCTGCAAAGAGCTCTCTCCCGAAACCGAAGCCATCGTGCTGACTGGCAAAGAGGCGCTGAGCACGGCGGTGGCGGCGATGCGTTATGGCGCTTGCGACTATCTGACCAAGCCATGTCGATTAGCGGAGCTGCGCGAACTGCTCGCAACGATTGCCGCGCGCCGCGATATGGTCAAAAAGTACCATCTGGTGAAAAGGCAGTTGGAACGAGCCCAAGGCGGTGCGCAGTTGGTTGGCGAGCACCCGTTGATTCATCAAGTCCGTCAATTGGTCACCAAAGTTGCCCCGACTAACTCGACCGTGCTCATTCGCGGTGAAACCGGTTGTGGTAAGGAACTGGTGGCGCGGAGTGTCCACGATCAAAGTTTGAGGAAAGACAAACCGTTTGTGGC
>JADLDX010000555.1 GCA_020846515.1 Pirellulaceae bacterium | reverse complement strand
TGCAGCAGTGGGAACTAACCCTCCCGCTGCGAAGCAGTGGGCGGGGAGGGCTGTGGACGAATCGCTCCGCGACTCGTGAATCCCTTCGCTGCCAACTCATCTCTGCGGCGCACGCATCCTCCCCGAAAAAGTCGCTGACGCTAGTTTTCGACCCTCCCTTAAGCTGCGCTTAGGAGGGTTAGTTCAGTCGCCCTTGGCAGGCTCCAGCGACTTAAAGCCGTCGTCGGGTACTTGGCTGGCACCAAGGGCTACTGCGACCGTCGTCAGATTGTGATCCATCATGCCCACATAGGTACCTTCGTAAGTGCCTTCGGGACCCATGGCATCGGAGAACAACTCACCACCAATCTCGATAGTCTGCCCGCGTTGTCGGGCTCCCTCCAGCAAGGCTTCAATGCTCTTTTGAGGCACGCTGCTCTCCACAAACGCCGCCTTAATCTTGCGTGTCACAATCAAGTCAACCAGCTCGTTGATGCGTTGCAAGCCGGCCTCCGATTCAGTGCTTATGCCTTGCACCGCCTGCACCTCCAAGCCGTAAGCTTTACCGAAATAGCGAAAGGCATCGTGCGAGGTAATCAAGACGCGCTGTGGCTCTGGAATACTGCCAATGACCGTGCGACCATAGTTGTGTAATCGATCCAGTCGCTGACTAAGTTCGCTCATCCGCGCAGCATACTCCTGGGCATGCGGTGGATCAAAGTCTTGCAGAAACTGGCCAACAACTCCTACCGCTTGCTGCCACAACGAGACATCCATCCACACATGCGGGTCAGGATGATGTGGATCAGCCCCAGCGATATCTGCCGGCAACTTCAAACGACTACCCACCACGCACGTTGGCCTCGACTGAGCGGATCGTTCCAACAGCTCCGCCATCTTGCCTTCCAACATCAAACCATTGGTCAATACGATATCACTGCCCAATATGGCCCGGACATCGTCACTGGATGGTTTGTAAAGGTGCGGATCGACACCTGATCCCATCAACTGCGTAACTTTGACATGTTCGCCTCCGATCACACGCACAAGATCAGCCACCATCCCAACCGTAACCGTAGCTCGTATCGGATAACTGCCTTGATACGTACGCTGCTGCGCATCAACCACTTCGCTCGGACTCTGCGAACCAATACATCCCACCGCGCTTAGCAGCATACCGAAAGCAGACAATAGCAACCAACGTCTGCGAACGATCCGAAGTGAACTGGCTTTCGTCATCAGCTTAGCAATCCTTTGAGCATTGAATATCACAGCTCGCATGCAGAGTTTTAAAAAGTAAGACCCACTTCGCCAATTACCTCTTGGTCTTCATTTGATCGATCAGTACATCCAAGACTTCATCCAAATGCTGATAGATCCCACCTTCGAGTTTATTGTTCTGGCAATAAACATCGATGTTCTCCATCGGAAAGATGCGGCGGGCATCCAGCCGATAGCTGCGCGTGGCACTCTCTCGCGGTATCGCACCTGTCGTACTGTCAAAGTCCGTAATGGCAATGCTACCACGTATACTGCATGCGTCAGGACGCGATGGACGTTCATAGGGGTTCAAGTAAACCAGTTGGCTGCGCTGGTCAGCCGTTACGAAGACATGTGTCTCCAACCGGTCTTCATCTTTACCTTCGCGACCACGTATGAATGCGTATTCGTATTGGTTGACGGTACGTGCCCCCGTTTGAATGGCTGTGTTCTTGAACATCAGCACCAAGGTTCGCAAGTCTTCCGGCCGTCGCTCGCCTCGATTCGTCGTGAACAAACCTACACTTCGAAACTCATATACCGCTGTTCTGACCAAAGGCTCAAACGACTGGGTAACTTTTGACCCGCGAAAACGCACCGTGGCAGCCAATGGTTTGTGATGGAAGTAGAGTTTACTGTCGAGCAAATCGCGGCGCACGCGGACTTGAATAGATACGTAGTTCTCATCCATGTAGTCAAGGATCCTGCTGCGACTGGCCAACGGCAGATTGGCTCGATCCGCCGAATCCATCACCAACCCTACCGAAATGATGCTTTGACGCGAGGCCGGACGGGAGTTCTTCTCACGGGCTGACTCGGAAGTACGAATATTGGAGAAGGACGACATTTCCAGCGACTGACCTTCCGCGATCTGCTCGCAGCGGTTGCCAGAACTATCGCGATGCAGCCTTTCCATTTCAGCGGTTGTGCGTGGCAACGCGTCGATGACTTTCAAGTCACTAAACTCATCGGCCGCCTGCGCCACACACACCATACTGACCAACATCCAGACCAGTGCAGCAGACTGCGCTACACGTGGTTCTGTCCCGCCGAACAGCCTGAACATTTTCGGATCCCCTGAGCAGATAAGACAATGAGCACCCAACGGCCCACCCGCTATTCTACATCAAGGTTCGCCTCGCCATGCGGTCCCACAGGTAGCCGGTCCTTCCTCGACGAGGCAATAGCCCGTCGATAAATCCAAAATTAGGGATTAAGGCACAGTCCTCGAATTAGCTGGCCGTATAAAAACTGGACCGACTCTCAGCCCGGGAAAGCAACAAACGCGGCAGTCTGGTTTCCACCGGTGAGTTCAGCTGTTGAGCAGGGTCGTCACCAGCGCCAAAGCCAGCGTCAGGCTCAACGCCAAACCGACGATGCCGATCCACAAGGCCATCGCCCGGCGATCGCGCTGGCGCATAGAGCGGAACAACTCGAAAGCCGCTTGAGTCTCTTCGTTCGGCGAAGCAGTTGGTGTACTAGTCAAGCTGGTTGCAGGCACAGCCGAGACCCCGTTGGCGACTGGGGGCGGTACC
The DNA here is from genome assembly GCA_020846515.1 of Pirellulaceae bacterium. Taxonomy (GTDB): domain Bacteria; phylum Planctomycetota; class Planctomycetia; order Pirellulales; family Pirellulaceae; genus Aureliella. The sequence goes on along the minus strand of JADLDX010000555.1, from coordinate 2,098 downwards.
GGATTGCTGGCCGGTTTGGCGACCACCATCGGTTGAGCGACTAACTCCGGATTACTGGTCTCCGCATCCCACCAGGTACCCATACTCGGGTCCAGGTCGTCTTCGGTCCACAGCAGCAACTGCACGCGTTCAAACAGCGAGCGTCGGCGACGTGGGTCCAGCAGGTGATAGCCAGCCGTGGCGACCGCAGCCAACTGCTGATCATTCTCAAGCGTAGCCGGTAAGCTAGCGGCCGACTGGACCGCTTGCCGAATCACTTCGACCCGCGCTTCTCTTGGTCGCAACCCCAGCAACCGAAATTCCGGCGCCATCGGCTTGTCGACCCGCGTGGAGCCACGCTGGACAGATCCAGCTTGACCGGTTGCTGGTCGAACGATTTTGGGGGTTAAAGTGGTAACCATGGTTGTTGTGCGATCGGGGATGGCGTCAGTCAGCTTCGGCCCAACGACTGCTGATCGGGCTAATAAGGTAGGAGGGAACTGGGTAAGCAGCCAATCGCTTGGCCACGCATAGGACGTACCGTCTATCCAAACACCGTAGCCCTTCACAAAGTTTCGCGAAAGGCCATTGACGTTAGCTTCTTCGGCTGAACCTGCCCAATTATTTGGCGCTCAGCCGCAAGTTTTTTTGCTAGTTCGTCACGGACAAAAACGCTTCGATTGCCCTGCGGGCATTCGCCCACCCGCACTCCAATGCGTGTGGTAAAAACTCCACCACAACCTCTAAGCCGCTTCAAATTACTTCTACGCAATAGACAGGCATCGGGGATCAAAGGTTCCCAAAACTTTTTTCCCGAACCGACGTGTCGATTCAACGCGTTGAATCACGTTGAATCGCCCCAGTAAACGAGGAACTTGACCGCTCCATACCCTGTAGTTCACAATGAACACGCGAGATTTCCCCATCTGTCATTACGTAAGTGATGATCCTGCCTGAATCCTGACCTTGTTGCCCCCCTGAGCTCCGCTACGCATATGAAATGTTCCTTATTGACTTCTTATGGGCAACCCATTCAACACTGGGTAAGGGTGCTCGCCTGCCTGCTGGCCCTTGGCGGTGCGATCGATGTTCTCTCCCTGACCAAACCGATGCAGGCCGCCCAGCCAGCCGAGCCAAGCCAGCCAGCCGAGCCAAGCGAGTCAGCCGAGGCGCTCAATACCGAATTCTTTGAAAACCGGATTCGGCCGGTGCTGGTCGAGCACTGCTATGAGTGTCATTCGGCTGAATCAAAACCACTGCAAGGTGGATTGCGCGTCGACTTTCGCGATGGACTGACCAGTGGCGGCGACTCTGGTACGGCCATCGATCGCGAGCATCCGGAGGCCAGTCTGCTACTAAAGGCTCTCAAGTACGACGAAATTGAGATGCCACCCAAGGGTAAATTACCCAGCGATGTGATTGCCGACTTTGAAAAGTGGCTCAAGGCCGGAGCACCTGATCCGCGCGATCAAGCGCCCTCCGTTGCCCGTGTCATGGTCGATGTAGAAAAAGCGGCCCGCTGGTGGGCCTTTCAGCCGGTGAGCCAGCCCGATCTACCGCCTGGTACAACGCAATCCGCCGGTTATATCGAACACGATCCGATCGATCGCTTTATCAACCAATCCATGGCCGCTGCAGGGCTGATGCCTGCGGAGCCGGCAGATCCGTATACGCTGCTGCGCCGCGTGACGTTTGATTTGACGGGCCTTCCCCCAACGCTCGAAGAGATCGAACGCTTCGAACAAGATTCAGCACCCGATGCCTACGAACGCGTCGTCGATCGGTTGTTGGCCTCGCCGCGCTTGGGTGAACGTTGGGGACGTATGTGGCTGGATGCAGCCCGCTACGCTGACTCAAACGGGGCTGATGAAAACCATTCATTTCCAGTGGCTTGGAAGTATCGCGATTATGTTGTCAGCGCTTTCAATCGCGATGTGCCTTATGACCAGTTTGTCATCGAACAGTTAGCCGGCGATCTCTTACCCGCGGATTCCGTCGATCGCCAAACAGAACTCTGGACAGCCACCGGTTTCCTGGTCATTGGCCCCAAGATGTTGGCTGAGCAGGACAAGCCGAAGATGCTGGCCGACATTGTCGATGAACAAATCGATACGGTCGG
>JADLDX010000554.1 GCA_020846515.1 Pirellulaceae bacterium | reverse complement strand
GGCGAGTTTTTGATTATGGAGGTCAAAGTGCCAGGCGGAAGCAAGACGAAGTTTCAGGACGGTTATTTCGAGCGGTGGGGCGGCTACAAAGCAATCTCGCTCGTTGACTCGCCGGAAGCGGCATTGCGCCATGCGCGGCTGGTGTTGGGGGCGGTGTGAAACAGATTTTCATGCTGGTACACGCCGAAGCACGCGCAAGGGCAATGCACGCCGTCAAGAACGCGCCAGAGGGCAATAAGGTTGTCATCAGCGAACAAACCCGCAGTGGCGAGCAGAACGCCATCTTCCACGCGCTATGCGGCGACATCGCCAAGTCTGGCATTGAGTGGATGGGTAAGCGGCGCAGCGCGGACGAATGGAAGGTGCTGCTAGTGAGCGGGCATTCCGTGGCGACGAAGCATGGTGCAGACATCGTGCCGGGCCTGGAGGGTGAATTTGTGAATCTGCGCGAATCAACCGCGGCGATGAGCAAGTCCCGCGGGAGCAGCTTGATCGAGTACACGATGGCATTTATGGCGAATCACGAACTGGAAAGGGCGACGGCATGAGAGTCTGGACAAGCAATGAGTTCGGAGGGCATTGGCCGGTTGGGACTGCTGCCGTTGTCGTGGCAGAGACGGTTGAATCAGCCTGCGAAATTCTCATGGAAAAGTTGGCTGAAATTGGGTTGGGGCAGACGGTGATGCCTGATGAATTGCAAGAGATTACGACAGAGACTGCGCACGCTGTTGTGTTGTGCGACGGCGACTATTAACGGGCAATCAGCGCGCCCTTGAGCGTTGTAAGGAGAGAGCATGAAAAAGTTGATATTAATTGCGACTGTCGCAGGCGCATTGAGTGGGTGCAATGATGCAGATATAGCAAGCGCCAATCTGTCCAAGGCCGCTGATATGTTCGAGGTGACTCGGCGCATCGTGTTCTACAACGGAATAACGGGCGACTACATGCTGACCATTCAAGGGTTGTGTTCGCTTGGGAATAACGACCCTGCGCGCTCTTTGACGGTTACATGCAAGACCGGGGCCGCGTCATACAAAAAGCACTTTCTTGGACTATCGGACAACGTGACATATTTTGTTGAACAAGTTGACGCCTCCCCGGTGAGTCCGTACCAGTACCGCGTGGTGTTTAAGCCTCTGTCGATCATCCCGGACATTGAGGTACGCAAGTAATCATGACCACCAAAGCCGAGAGCCATGCGTAGCAAGAACAAGCGCCGCCAAACATCGCCAGAGGCCGACCACGTTGCAAAGGTGGCCGTGTCTGACTGCATTGTGTGCGACGAGCATGGCCCGAGTGAGGTCCACGAACCAGAGCAGGGCCTATGGTGGCTGAGCATGCCGCTATGCCCTGCATGCCATCGTGGCCCGCATGGCTGGCACGGCGACAGGCTGCGGTGGAGCCTGAACAAGATGACGGAACTCAAGGCGATAAATCAGACGCTGGAAAGGCTGTACGGATGAACGACGACACCCGCGAACTGCTGGACGACATCCTGCGGCGCTGGCACAACTGGAGCGCAGGCTACAGGGCAATCGCTGATGTTGGATCGTCGCCCATGTTCCGCCAGGCCAAAAGCGGGCGGCAGTACGAAAGCCAGTACGAGATTGCCGAGCACCAGATAGACGATGACGCAATGGCAGCGGTCGATTTCCATGTGTACGAGCTGGAGCCGATGCACAGGACGGCGCTTCAGATAAATGCGCGCAACCTAGCAACCGGGCGGGCGGTATGGCGCAGCGAGAGGCTACCGGCTGACTCGGCAGAGCGTGCGATAGTGCTGGCAGGGGCTAGGGCTGCGCTGCTGGTTAGACTGATTGATGCGGGGATACTTTAAGGAGTGATGATGAAATTTTGGGCAAAGAAAAAATAACGCTTGACAAGCCGGAAAAGCAGGCCGAAAATGCATTCGGGGCATAACTCGCCCCAAAATTCGACAAACGCATGCGGATTGCCGGAAGATTCAACGCCTTGGCCTTGCCCCAGCATGGCCTCTGGTTCGAAAGACGGTAAGCAGTCCGCAGCCGTTTGGTGAATGTGCAGGCTGATGCACAAGTTGGGCCATACCTGTCCGAAGGCGCCCTGAAACAGCGATAGAGACAAGTCGGAAACCAGCACCGGCCACCAAAATCCCCGCACGCCAGGGTATGGGCGCAAGCGCAGTGCGAAGCTGCCACCAACAAGCCACCCTATAACCCGGTGGCTTTTTCGTTTCTGCCCGCCGAGACGGCCCACACGCACACGGCTACACGCCAAGAGGTGCCGCTTCTCGCGCGGGCGATCTATTCACCCGCTCTGTGTCCATGCAGTAGCCCGCAGGCTAAAGGTCGCACCGGGTAGCGCGAAGCCGAATCCTGGCTCGGACAAGGGCGGCACCCCACGACGTAGACGGCAACGCCCAGCGGACTCCCTGCTGTGGCGGGGCGCGGGGGTGGGCAAATCAATCATCCAACACCCGAAAGGACTGGAAATGGCCGACACAGTGCCGAAAAGTGCCAAGCGGCCACAACCAAAGGGCGGAAGTCGCAAGGGAGTGCCCAACAAGGTCACTGGCGATATCAAGGCGATGATTTTGAAAGCCCTAGAGGGGGCAGGTGGTGCTGACTACCTGGAGCGCCGTGCAAACGATCCTAGAACCGCTGCCGCATTCCTCGGGTTGGTTGGTAAGGTCTTGCCGATGCAGGTTACAGGCGACGCGAACAACCCTGTGCACCAGATAGTTCGCGTTGAGCTGGTTGCAATGCGTGACGATACCGAAGATTGAGCTTCCCCGGAAACTGGTCCCGATATTTGACGGACCAGCAGACGTAAGAGGGGCATACGGCGGACGCGGGTCAGCGAAGACCCGCAGCTTCGCAACCATGATTGCGTTGCGCGGGTACATATACGGCATGGCTGGCGAGTCCGGCATCCTGTTGTGTGCCAGGCAGTTCATGAACTCGCTGGATGAGTCGTCGCTAGATGAGTGCAAGCGGTCGATTGAGGCGCACCCGTTTCTCGCTGAGTATTACG
>JADLDX010000553.1 GCA_020846515.1 Pirellulaceae bacterium | reverse complement strand
TCGCACCGCAGCCGGTTACTTGGCGCGGGAATTCTGCCAGCAGTGGACCGGTTCAATCCATTCGAGCGATTGGCAACAGACTTTGGGGGTCCTGATGGTTCGCGGCACGTTGGCACCCGCAGACAAGCAGGAATTGACTAGAATCGTGGATATCGCCAGCCGAGGTTGTCACGAACGCATGACGGGCCCCGATTTTCAGAAATTGGGAAAGACCATCGCCAAGTTACGCGATCAAACGTTAGTCTTGGCAACCGCCTGATCGGGCTGGTGTTTAGGGTTTGTTCCCCTGCACTTATTCACACCCTTGAATTGAAAACAGCGATTAGTGGCCCCAACGAATCCTCATCTCGACCAACTCGCATCGCGAGTTCGCGCGTTACGAAACAAGACTCAAGACTCGATTGGCCAAGTGGTCGTCGGTCTGGAGTCGGTCACCGATCAGTTGCTGATGGCAATGATTGCCGGTGGTCACGTATTGCTGGAGGGCGTACCTGGTACGGCAAAGACCACACTCTGCCGAACGTTCTCGTCGGTATTGGGCATCCATTTTGAAAGAGTTCAGTTTACACCCGATCTCTTACCCTCAGACGTTACCGGAACGCAAGTCTTGGATCGACAGACCAGCGACTTTGTGCTCCGCAAAGGACCTGTGTTCTGTCAGTTGTTGTTAGCTGACGAATTGAATCGCGCTCCGGCGCGCACACAATCCAGTTTGCTGGAAGCCATGCAAGAGCGGCAAGTCACGATCGAAGGCAAGACGCTGCCATTGCCCGAGCCGTTTCTGGTGCTGGCCACGCAGAACCCGATCGAACAGGAAGGCGTGTATCGCTTGCCCGAAGCTCAGTTGGATCGTTTTCTATTTCGCGTCCATGTCGGCTATCCCGACCGCGAACAAGAAATCAATATGCTGGATTTACACAGTCGTCCTACAGTCCAGCTTTCCAGCGTCTCGACAGCCGACGAAATCGTGGCGATCCAAAAGCAATTGGATGACGTGTTCTGTACGCGCGAGCTGAAGGGTTACATTATCGACCTGGTCAGGCAGAGTCGCGTACAACCAGATCTATTGTTGGGAGCCAGTCCGCGCGCGGCGATCAATCTGATGAAAGCAGGTCGAGCGCATGCGCTCCTCAATGGCCGCACCTACTTGACTCATGAAGATGTCCAGGCCATCGCTTTGCCTGTACTCGGACATCGCTTGATCATGCGCCCAGAATCGGAGATGGATGGCAAGACAGTTGAAGATGTCGTCGCGCAGATCATCCAGTCGATACCGGTGCTAAGAGACCCCCAACCATGACCATGCGAGCAAGAATGCTGGCCACGATGGCCTTGGCGAGCATTTGCTTGGCAACCATACGCGGCCAGTTTGTTCTGTCGCTCGTATCACTTTCAGTCATTGTTTGGATTCTGGCCGAATGGTTACGGTTCCAGCGGTGGCAGCGTTTCAGCCTGCCACGCATGCAGTTCCAACGGACAATCAACGATCGTGCGTATGACAGTTCCAGCGGAGGCGGCACCCTGTGGACTGGTCGTACGATACGCGTAGAAATCTGCATCACCAGCCCGCGACGGTTGCGCACCAATTTGCGCGTTCGCGACTACGTTAGCGAACAACTGGAAATCGTATCCCCCGACGCGCTGCCGGTAACTGCCCGCGATACAAGTCTCGCGAACAAGAATGGTTGGCTGGAGGAACGCCTGGCCAGAGTTCGTCGTTGGTGGCTGACCTTGGTCAGCGACAAAGACCCGGCGTTAGCTGCTCACGAAACTCGAATGGACGCGGGCGAGCAAATAGCTCATCTACGATACTCTGCAAACATCCGCTCGGCCGGACTACTAACCTTTCCGGGTGTGCGTCTAACCGTTGAAGACATCTACGGCCTGTTCCGGGCCCACCGCTTTCTGGAATTTGCGAATCAATACCGCGTATTGCCCAGCTATTACGAAATGGGCGAGCTCAAGCCGACTGTTAAACGCCATAACTCGCTGCCACGACATGGCATCCATCGCCTGCAACGATCCGGCATGGGTTCAGAGTTGTTAGAGCTGCGCGAGTATGTGCCAGGTGACCCACCCAAGTCGATTGCCTGGAAGGTCTCGGCTCGGCGAGACAAACTGCTGACTCGGCAGTATGAGTCAGAAGTACCAGTGCGTGTCCATTTGATCGTGGATGGATCGATTCCCACCCGGATCGGCGGCTTTGGTCTGCGATTGTTGGATCAGATTAACTATGTAACGGCCAGCGTAGCCCAGGCAGCGATCGCTGTGGGTGATCCAGTGGATTGTTTGCTCGTCAGTGAATCGGGGGTCAAGCGATTGCCCTGGTTCTCTGGAGATCGCGGCATGATGGAACTGCTCAAAGCGTTGTCTGAATTTTCGCTGCAGGCGCCGCCAACACCTGGGCCGGTTACTCCGTACATGAAGCAATGTGCAATCACGGTGTGTCATGAACGATTCCCGGAACTATTGGATAGACGCTATAACCGCATTCCGTTTGCCTTTCGCGGCGACTATCGGCGGCGTTATCGCATGGTCGGTGTCCTCAGTCAATTGTATGACATGTCCCCACGCGAACATGCGGAATGCTTGTTGAGCGACCAGCCACTGGCCGGTTATATGCAACGCTTCTTGCATGATGCTGGTATGCCTTGGATGGCACCTCTCCTACCTGCGCCCGATGAACCGACCAAGAGTTCGACCGCGCGCATGCAGGCCATCAGCAACGCCATGGTGCGTTCCATCATGCATGCGCAGGACAATGAGGTCTTTGTCGTGTTGGCAGACTTGTTAAGTGCCGCTCCAAATTTGCAGTCGATCGAACGTACGGTCAAACTGGCGATCGCCAAGCATCACCGCGTGGCCTTCGTTTGCCCAACGACCACGTTTGCACGTCCTAAATTGGAGGCAGTAGTGCCGGGCAGCGAAAACATAGCGGACCTCTTGTTTGCAGCCGAACGCACACGCGTTCGCGATCTGGCGTTCCAGATGAAACGTGACCTGCTCCGCCTAGGGGCTGCGGTCAGCTTTTCGGGTGAAGAGAAGGCCATACGCCTGGTGCTCAATGAGATGGACACTGCTCGCAGTGGTCGCAAGAGTGCCGGAGGATTGCGCACATGAACAATCCAGCGCGCGCTTCACGAGACAAAAAAAACAGGTTCACACCCGATGCGCGCATACCGCTGGCCCCACCAGCCAGGCACTATCTGTTGATCGGCGACATAACTCACATCTGCGCCGTGGCCTGGCTGCTTTCGTTTGCCTTGTTTGCCGGTACACCTCTGGACATGTTGGTTCAGTTGCTGGTAACCGGCCTACTGATGTGGGCCCTGTTATCCGGAGCGGTCTGGATAATCCTGGCAGCCATCCTGACCAGCCTGGCCATTCGCGAACCGCGAGCAACGGCGGATTTTGTCGAACCCAGCGCCATCGGTTATGCCTTGTTGTGCCTGGGTCTACTGGCCTACGCCTGCGGTTTCCGCAACTTGCGACGCGAGATCCGATTGTGGCTGGCCAGATTGCTTGAGGCGATTATCGATGGGGCTGCGATCCCTTTAGAGACAGAACAAGGTAACCACCTAACCCTCCCACAAATGACTTCGACCAACTCATTAGCCAGTTCGTTACCCAGTTCGTTACCCAATTCGTTAACCAGTTCATTATCCAATTCAACAGGCAGCGCGGCGACCAGCACCCGGTTGATCAGCACCACTCTATCAACGCAATCGGCTGGACGACTGACTTTCCATTTGATGGGTCGAGCTTTCCGCCTGCTCATATTGGTTTTGTTAGCGACGTTAGCCTTTGCTCAACTGCCCATCAATCCCATCCGTCGCACCCAGTGGTGGGATCGATCTTTGGAAATGGACGGGACACTTGGGCCAGGTCCAACGGTTTTTATGTTGGCTGCCTTTGGACTGGTCATACTCTCCATCGGCCAATGGCGCGCGCAAACTCGCGCCCAGGCAGGTCTATTCGTGA
>JADLDX010000552.1 GCA_020846515.1 Pirellulaceae bacterium | reverse complement strand
TACTCACGGTCTCCAGCCTGGCGACTGGCGTTCATAAAATCCAGGTAGCCCTTGTCGAACTTGCGATACTTCAGTTGCGCTTGGATCTCAATGGGCGCGTTGGCCCATTCTGGAACTTGCAACTCATAGTGCACAGTTTGGCCAGCACCGGGCGGAATCTGATGGTTGTATAAGGGCACAAAGATATCTTGAGCATTGCGACGAGCGATACGATTGCCGTGGCGATCGAGCATGAACACATTCACAAAGTGCGACCAAGGATCGACCTCGCCCAGAGCGTCCATCCCGCCACTTTTGCCGATCAGCTTGTCGCCACATTTGACCGTCAATTCAATCCAGAGTTCATTGGAATCGACGGTGCCTTGCGTCAAGTGATGACCGAGTTTCAGCGTGCGTACGACGGTTTCTACTAGTACGCTGGAGCCCGCTTTGAGTGTGGGCAGGTTCTGGTCCAGCGGCGCTGAGAGTTTGCCATCGATGGTGCCGCCTTCGCGTATGCCAAATATATCGATGCGTGTCGTACCGGTCAGCAATTGTTGAGCGCGCTCGACGATCGGTTCGTCGCCGCGCCACCAGGGCAAGGCCGTGTTGGCGCCGGGAAAGAAGTGATCATGGACGGCCAGTTTGCCGAACTTCGGGTCGAACTTGGAGCCGAAGTCGTTAGAGGCTACTAGAGGCATGTTGCAGCCATTGCAATTGGCCTGGGCAATGGGCGGATAATAAAAGCTCTGGGCACCATGTCCGGAGACGCCGCTGAGCAAAAATGAGTCGTAGTGATTCTGACCGCGCACAAAGTCTTTGTATTGCGTGAGCTCTTTGGGCAAGTGAACTTTGTGGCAGGTACTACAGAACTCGGCGGTCTTATGGAATGGTTTCAAAAAGGTCTGTTTGTGGAAACTAGGTTTGGCCTTTACCAATAAATCGTTGACTTTTTGCAAGAGAGGTGACTGGCTGTAGGTAAACGGATACTGAATCGGTTCTTCAATGACATAGTTCGCATTGCCCACATACTGTTTGTCATGCGGATCGCCGCCCACGTTGGTGATGGCGTGACAAGCCGTGCAGGTGATGCCGGCTTGCGACGTTGGATCTCGGACGTCGTCATAGTTGGGTTGATCGAAAGCGCCGCTAAAAAACGGAACGGGGTCATGGCAACCGGCACACCAGCGCGAGGCTTGTATCGAACCATCGCGCTCATTGACCGTTTTGCGTGTCTCTCGTATGGCATAGAGATACGCCGGATTGTTGAACGAACTAAAGTGATGGGCGCTGTGGAACCAACTGTCATAAATGTCTTGGTGGCAGCGCGTGCAGTATTCGTCGTTCATCAACGCCTGAGGCGGAATGAACTTGCCGGTCGAAGTGCGGGCCAACGATGGCTGGAAGTACTTGTCGCCTTCACGCGGACCTGCCACGTTCCAGTCACGCGGGTCCTGCAATTGAACCACGACCATCACACCTACCACGGCCAGGGTGGCCAAGCCGATGCGTCGGGCTACGTACCACTTAATACGCGGACCAACCAATCGATGGAGCCAGTACAACCAAATGGCCAGCAGCGGACAGACGATGTGCGCCCAATACACGATCGATCGCGCGCTGGGCGATCGCAATTCAAAACCAAAGGCTCGGGTCAGCAATACGCCGCTGACCAGCACCACAATCGACATGATGAACAGCGCATAACCAATGCGCACTGCCCGGCGATTGCGACGCTTGCGCGCGGCCAACATATGCAGGATGCCAAAAACGATAACGGGCGCCACAATCACGAAACCTAAGACCAAGTGAACCAGAAACATGATCTGGTAAAAGAAGTCCTGGTAGACCTGGCCAGTCAGATGTTCCAACCATGTAATGGCGAACAGGTAAATGCCGTTGGCACCCAAAAGTGAAAACAAGGCCAGCACCAAGACTAGCAAGATGCGCAGCCTTGGTCCAATGACCCGTTTGGGTTTGGGCATCGGTCGGGCTGTTTCGTCCATTGCCACACTATTCATAAAGACCTCGAACTCAGTTTCTATCGCGTTTCAAAGGCTATTTGATTGGCTCAGATCACTCGGCAGAATTTATACCTGCAAGTCTGTATAGAGCCTCACCGACTGCGCTGCGCTGGTCGACCCTCTCACCGCTGCGCAGCTGGAGAGTTGGATCTCGCTTACCAACATGCTGCTTCAGCTAGAGCAATTCAGCTGTTGCATGAAGGTTGGGAGGCGAGCGAAGTGCATAGCTCAAGTGGTTTTGTAACCAGTTGATAAATTGGTTCATCAAACAATCAAGCTGGCGACTAACATGGCGTTCCAGCTCGGGGAGATGTCGTAACCTCAGACTGGTATTACTCCAGTCCTGATCATCGACGAAGCACTGTGCGGTCGTTAGCAGGGCGGACGCAGCAAGCCGCACTGGCATTGCGAAAGATAGAACGACGCGTCGGAGGTGGCGCAATACCAAGAAGGTCCGCAAGCCTTGATAGAAACTGGCGATTGATTCGCGGGTGATACTGAACGTTCGTTCGACGGAGGAATGAAGTTCATCTGGAATGTCGGATCGGGTGATGACTGGCAATGAGGGCCATCACAGGGTGCGGGCTGCGGGTGAAAAACGTAATAGACTTGCCCACCCACATATTGCCACTTGCCCAGTAACGATGCGTCGACGGCCAGTGTACTCATCACGGTCGTTTGACCAGTGGCGTGGCAGCCGGCAGCCTGAGCGTGAGAGCTTCCCAATGAGCTGCACAGCCAGGAAGCGACCAGCACGATCCACCAGCGGGCGGTCAGGCCCGACTGGGTGAGCAGCGTTTCTGTCGCTTTGAGCTGGAGGGACACGGGATGCACGATATCAATCTGGTAGGGAGCGGCGATTGGTCACGGACGTCTTCATACTATAACTCGTACCGCAGCTGTCGGACAGTCTTCGTTCGCTCCGCGAACGAAACGAGAAACGCATCTTTCGTAGAGCAAACGACGTCCTTAAGCGGGTTCTGTGGTTCGTTTTTGGGTTGCCAGCGATACGATGACCAAAATGGCAAAGGCCAATGGAATGGTCACAATACCAGGTTGGCTAAAGGGCATCGGTGCCTGGTCTGCGGGCCAGCCGTAGACTTTTTCATAAGTGTCGCTCGAGAGCAGGATCCAGGTTAGCGAACTGAGCATACCTGTGACCACGCTGGCGATAACACCTTGGCGAGTTGTGCCTTTCCAGAAGAGCAGCATGACCAGGGCCGGTAAGTTGGCGCTGGCTGCTACGCTGAACGCCCAACCGACCAGGAAGCCCACGTTCAACTTTTCCCACCAGATGCCCAATCCGATGGCCAGGATGCCCACAGCTACAGATGTGATCTTGGCGACGCGGACTTGTTCATGCTCAGTCAGTTTCACACCGGCTACGCTCAGCAACAAGTCGTGCGTCACGGCACCGCTGGCCGCCAGAATCAATCCGCTGACCGTGCCAAGCACTGTCGTAAATGCAATGGCGGAGATGATGGCAAACAGCCATTGATTGAGACTCTTGGCCAACAAAGGAGCAGACATGTTTTCGTTGGTCACATCCATCGCGCCGCTGGTCATCGCGCCCAGCCCCAAGTAGAGCGTCAAGACATAGAACAGGCCGATGCTGGCGATGCCCACAATCGTGCTATTGCGGGCACCGGCCGCATCACGCACGGTGTAATAGCGAATCAGAATGTGTGGCAGGGAGGCGGTGCCACAAAACAAAGCCATCATGAGCGAAATAAAGTTCAGCTTGGCATACCAGCTATCGCCACGAATGCCTTTGAACATGGCCGATTCGCCGGGCCGCAAAACTTCGGCACCTTCAGTTGGCTTTTGGATGTAAACCGAGGTGGTAGTTTTATTGTCGTGCGTAACGTCCTTGCCCTTGCGCCAGAGGACAACGCGGCTTTCTCTGAGGACTCGGAAGAACTCCAATGGCCCCAGAGGACCGGTCGCTTCAACGTCGCCGGCCAGATGCTCGATGTGTCCGACTGGGTAGAGCTCGGGCTCTCCCTTGACGCGTCCCATCGGACGACCGTTGACCATTTTCTGCTTTTCGCTGTTAATCAAAACAGTTTGAGCCTCGCGCAACTCCACGGTCTCCGGCGCCTGAGTGCTGTCGCTGGGCGGGGGTGCGTGCAGGCTGAAGACCTTCAATTCATCGCCATGTTTGAGCCGAACATACTCGCTGTTCTGCCAACCATCATCGGCGGCGACGACGGAATAACCCGGAGCTCCATGCGTCGATAGATCCAGATCGGCTTGGGTTAACAGAGCTTTTTCGATGGGGCCTAATCGAGCGAAGGTGTGTCCGTCGTTCCCGCCGCTGGTGACATTAAAGCCTCGAAACAGCAGGAGGACGGTCAGGACTCCGCTAAAGAAAACCAGCAGGGTACCCTTAAGGAATTGGACCCAAGTGGTCGAGACCATACCGGCAGTCACCACGATCAAGATCACGACGGTGCCGACCATGACGACGCCCGCCCAGTGAGGAAAGTTCAGCAGGGGCTGGACCAGCGCGCCGGCTCCGACCATTTGTGGGATAAGATAAAAGATACTGACAGCCAACGTGCTGATACCGGCGGCCAGTCGAATACCGCGTGAACCAAATTTGGCATCCAGTGCGTCGGCAAAGGTGAATTTACCTAAGCGTTTCATCGGTTCGGCGATCACGAACAGGGCGACCACCCATCCGGCCAGAAAGCCGATCGAATACAGGAAACCATCGTAGCCGGCGGTAGCGATCATACCGCAGATGCCCAGAAACGAAGCGGCAGACAGGTAATCGCCCGCGAAAGCTACGCCGTTAACAAACCAGGGAATTTGACCATGGGCCGCGAAATAACCCGCCGACGATTGGGCCTTGCCACCCAAGTAAAAGCTAATGCCCAGCGTCACGGCTACAAACAACGCAAAGACGCTGACCGCCAGGAAGGAAAACTCGTAGATCATAGTGAGGCTGCCATCGAATGGAAGAAGTGGGGGCTCTGGCCGTCTAGGCAATAGCGAAAAGCATACTCCAACTTACGAAAAGGGGTCAGGTCTATTTTCCGTCTTGGCTCCTGGAAAATAGACCTGACCCCTTTTCCGTTCACGTGAGCAAAAACAAAATGTCGGCAGGTTTAACGCTCAAGTTGGTTGCGATGTGGTTGATATTTCCGGCCATGTTGGTTCCATGGCTATGGCCAACCTACTTGGGACTGTTGACCATGGCTCTTGTTCCTTTGCTGATTGACTTTGTCGGTCGCTGTTATTGTGCTCAGGCACCTGTGGAAGATGCACTGCCAATCCGATTATCGATTTTGGCTCAGTTTACTGGCATTCTGGGACTGACCATCGCATCCATCTGGGCTGGGTTGGGCGGCGTACTAGTCGGCTTGATATGGGCAGCCGTATGTCAGTTTTCTGCGGCCAAGTGGTTCATTAAGCATCTGAGAGCGATCGCGCTGAGCATTGATCAACCTGCCATTGCGGTTGGCATGGACCAATTGAGGCAGCGTTTGCTCGCGACCACTATGAGTGCTTACGGCAGCGGAGCCATTGCCATAGTAGTTCTATCCTGCGCGGTTGTGTTTGGCATTATGGCATATGGCATCGGGTTGCTGATCACTCTTCCGCTGGCCTTTTTGATGCTGATGCCCGTGGTAATGTCCACCATGGTTCTCTACTTCCTTATGCTCTACAGTTACGAGCGGCACCTAAACGCTCTGCGACATGCATTAAGAAAAAGGGGTCAGGTCTATTTTCCGCAAGACACTTGATTGAAAAATGCTAGCTCCAACGGAAAATAAGACCTGACCCCATTTTCCGCAGAGGTAGATTCAGATGGCACAACTGTGGGTAAGATCGAAACTCCGTCGCGCACTGTTTCGATGCGGACTGATCTACACTGGCCTGTGCTGTGTTTTGTTCGTTACTCAGCGGTCACTCCTTTTCTTCCCGACGCACAACCCGCCCGCGTCCCGTCTGGATCCGTGGGTAATCGACGGTCTGACGGTCGGTTACAGCCGAAGCGTGGCGTCGCCCAACGTGGTGTGGCTCATGATGCACGGGAATGCCGGCCAGGCATCGGATCGTGATTATGTGCTTGGCCATCTGTCCGACCACGACTCGTTATACGTATTGGAGTATCCAGGCTACGGGGATCGCAGCGGCTCGCCGTCAAAAACTTCGATCGACGCTGCTGCCCAGCAAGCTTTTAACGAGTTACGAACGATCTATCCGCAGAAACCGGTATGTGTCATTGGCGAGTCGATTGGCAGCGGACCGGCCGCGATGCTCGCATCCTCAACACAGCCCCCTGAGAAACTGGTGCTGATTACACCGTTCGATTCACTGTATCGAGTGGCGGCCAGACGCTTCTTCTTTCTGCCCGTCTGGCTTCTGCTGCTGGACCGCTGGGACAACATGACCGCCTTGCGTGACTATCAAGGTGATGTTGACATTTATGGTGCCCAAGACGACACGATCATACCTGTGCATCATGCGCGCTCACTAGCCCAGGCATGCAAGAACGCAAAGTTTCACCTGATCCCTGGGGGACACAATGATTGGTCCTTCGGAAAAAGGGGTCAGGTCTCATTTTCAAGAACCAGCTCAGTGAGCCATGCGAACCCAGACGGAAAATAGACCTGACCCCTTTTTCAGCAGAGTCGGTCGGCCATCTTCTGGGCAGTGGCGGTTAGGGGGAGACGCGATAGGGTTGCGCGATCAGCCCACTGCCATTGGGCACCAACTAGCCCTGTGGGCTGGACCAGTTCGGCTGAGTAGCAGTCTAGCCAAATGCGATAGCGCGTCACACCATGCGATAGACTGAGCAACCAATCACCCACCTGCGCGATCGAGCCAGCAGATTGATCGCTTGCGTCTGCGAACAATTGCGATTGAGCCGCCTGGATAATCTGCTCATGCCCGTGGGCATCGAGTACCAAACTGGTTCGCCCGCGAGATGCGCCAGGTGACAACTGCCGGAGGCCAAGCTCCGTAACGTCCAGACGCGGGAAGTCCCACAATCCGGTCCACCAGGCACCAGGCGGATTGAGCCGCAGGAGCCATCTCTGTTGGCCTTGTATCACCAAGGCAACGTGATGCAAATTGGTAAATTGTCGCTTGGGCTTTGGTGGAGGGATTCTGGCTTGCAAGCCAAACTTGGCCGTCGGACATAGCTCCATGACCGGGCATACCAAACATTGCGGCTCGACAGGTTTGCAAATCAGACTACCTAATTCCATCACGGCTTGATTGATCTGACCGGCACGCGGTGCCAAGCCAGGTGAACTATCAGGACTTGATGTATTCGTCCATAAGCCTTTGGTCCCTGAGCCATTGGTCCCTAAGCTACCGCGCGGCCTGGTGCCGGATTCCAACTGCCACTGGGCAAAGGACCAGAGTAAGGTTTTAGCCGCCGAATCGGTACCGGGCAGTTCGAGTTTCAAGAGTCGAGAGTAGAGTCGCTCGGTATTGGCTTCCACGATCGGAGCCGCGTGCCCCCAAGCAAACGATGCAATCGCGCCGGCGGTATAGCGACCGATACCTGGCAGCTGCTGCAACTCCTCGAGCGAAGTCGGAAACTGTCCAGCGTGCTGCTGCACTATCTGCTGCGCAGCGGCGTGCAGTTGTCGGGCGCGACGATAGTATCCAAGCCCCGCCCACATGGCCAGCACTTCTTCCTCGGTGGCCCGTGCCAGGCTTTCAACCGTAGGAAAACGTTGCATGAAACGCTGGAAGTAGCCGATCACGGTAGCCACTTGCGTTTGTTGCAACATCGATTCACTGATCCAAATGGCATAAGGATCGGAGAGCTTGCGCCAAGGCAAATCACGTCGATGCTGGGAGTACCAAGTCAGCAGACGATCGATAAAGTGACGGCGCCAGGCAGCAGTCAGATGCGGAGCGGCGGCCTGCAGTGGTCGAACCGGCATTCTATGGTGACGAGTCGCTCCGCGACTGGCCAAATCCTCATCAAAGGTTCGCGTTAAGTATCAGTAACTAAGTATCAGTAACTAAGTATCAGTAACACTGTCGACTAGTTGGCTTGAGTCTCTTGCACACCCAGCGTAATGCTCAATTTGATCGGCTCGGTTTCGCGCCGCGGTGGTGCGGCGAAGGTGGTGCGTTCCACTACTACCGTAACCTTGTCGCCCGGTGCAAAGTTGGCTAGCTCTTCGCGTAGCTGGGCAAAGATCTTGATCGGTTTGTCGTTGATGTGAGTGATAACGTCCTGAGCCTGGATGCCACCCAGTTGGGCACCACTATTGTCCACCACCTGCGAAACCCGCAAGTCACTGGGACTGGTCTTTACACCCAAAAAGCCACCGCGACCGAAATAGATATCCAGTCCATCGAGCGCCTGCTTGATTCGCGCTGCACCATCAAACGAGATCTTCGTACCAAACACTCGAAGCGAACCAACCAACGGCAAGTCGACAATCGTGTCTACCGCCTTGTCATCGACCGCTGCATAAACCAATTCCAAGTGTTCCAACTCACGGGCTTCGAAGAGCGTGCCCAACAATTCGTTTTGAATGGCGTCGCCCTTGAGCACCAATCGCTTGAGCGACGGCATTGCGAGCACTTCTCGCAGCATTTTTTCGTTCACTGCCGGCCCTTCCAAATAGGCCGATTCGTAGGATCGCAGAAAACGAAACAGACGCATGTCTACATCGCGTCCGCGAAAATCCTCCGTGACATGCACAATGAAGTTGTTGTTGGTGCCCATCTCGTTCTGCATGATGCCGCCGATGGTCAATCGCAATTCGCCTAGTTCGACGTTCAAGTCTTCTAAAGCTTGCGTCGCCAACAACTCTTGTCGGTCGGCAATGCCTTCCAAAGCACCGATGGCCAGTTGCGAAACGGCCGTAACGCTTTGCGTACCGCCCGCTATCTCACGCAACGCTTCGTGCGCCTCAACGCTGATATCAGTATCCGGCATCATGGCCTGGGAACTGAGCATGGCGATGATCTCAGCTCCGATGTTCAAATCGGTAGTCTGGCCGGCCTTTCGCAAGAGCGGTAAGGCTCGTCGAGGATTCTGTTCCAGATACCAGATCGCCAGTTGCCGAGTCCGATAGCTCGGGTTGCTGAGGTTTTTAATCTGCTGTTCCAGTTTTTCCAGCGAGGGCTCCGTCACCGAATTCTGAAACGCGCTGGTGTCAGTCTCGGTGACAGTTTCAGCGTCCTTGACCGTATCCGTGTCCGTATTGGCAATTGCACCGGCAGTCGAATTGACTGGCAATGTCGATGCCGCTCCAGGCCGATCGGAGAGGGCCTCAGTTTGGGTCTGGGCCTGAACTTGGGTCTCGCAGGCTAAACTGATCGATAGCAACCAAGTCGCCGCCAAAGCAATCTTTGTCAGCGGTCGGCATAAATTCATAATCAGGCAACAACGCATCGACTCACTCCGTGAGTGATTCGGGTGGGATATGGTTTTGAATTATTGTAACACAAATGCCAAGTTCACAAGGGTGCCGGAGTCAAGCGACCGTTGGTCAGTTCGCGAGTCCACTGACTAGTGGCTGCTCGACTGGGTTCACCGGCCTGATAGCCAAGATCCTTACCAGTCACGCGTTGCAGCTGATAGATCGCCAGGATTCGATCGAGCAAGATATCGCTCTCAAGTGTTTTGACCAGTTTGCCCAGACCATCTCCGGATAGCTGCGCCGAATCCAAGCCCAACCACATATCTGTGCGCCATCCAACGGCATCGGCATCCAGCGATTGTAAAGCCGATTGCAGAGCCTCGACATTTTCAGGATGGGCCGCCAAGATTTGTCGCGTTCCATCCAACAGCGGCGTCCAAAAGCTTCTATCACGCGCGTCACTGAGCGAGCCTTTGGGCGAAGCGACCCAATCCCAATTGCCCAGCAAAGACAGAGTCTGGGCGGCCAAC
>JADLDX010000551.1 GCA_020846515.1 Pirellulaceae bacterium | reverse complement strand
GCTCATTGGGCGAGCAGGAGCTCATTTCAAACACACCGGTGCTTTGAAAAAAGAGTCGATCGATGGCAGGTGCGATTCGGTTGACAAGATTCTCACCTTGGCCGCAAGACGAACAGCCTCCACCTAAAGCGCGAATCGGCGCTTGTCCATGATTGGCACACATGTCGGTGATGAACAGCACAAACTTGGCCCCAGTTGCTTCGACCGCTTTGATCGCTGCCGTGCGTTCCACAAAGCAGTCTTCTTTGTACCTCATGAAATGCTTGCCTCGGTTGATAACTCCGTGGCCAGCATAGTAGAACAGTACAGCGTCATCACTACTAATCTGCTCCGACAATTCGCGAATCTTGCTCGCAAATGCCGAACTGTCCTTTAGATCTTCGCGCTCTAATTCGTGAAGACGAGTCAGGTCCACCGGTAGACCATTGGCTATCGCTCCTACGGCGGCTTTGACGGCACCGGTGCATTGCTCCGCAATGTCCGGGTCTTCTTTTTCATTGGCGAAGATCACATGCAAGTATTCTGCATGTGCAGAGGGAAGACCCACGATAAGACAGCAGGACAACAACATCCTGTGCAGGATTACCCTACCGATTTCAACGATCGGATGCTCTGCGAACATGATTCCTAATCCCACAAAACGTCAGCGGTATGCTTAGAGCAACTGAAAAGACGATGTCTCTGTAAAGAGAGACGGACCAACTGGAACGATCTTCCTAAGTTCTCGTAAATATACTGAAAGTGTTGCGTCCAAAATTGTGGAATTGACGAGTTCGATTGGATGTTGAACTGGCGGCTTGTGCTGATCGCGGCAAATGCGCGGAATGGGTAAGTCTTGGCGTGTGGGGCGGCGAGCTGGCGATTGGACGTGTCCACATGCTTAGCTCAGTTCAAGCGCCTTATCGCGTAGGACGGTTTCCATGCGGCCAGCTATCGCGAGGGCTTCTTGGGACGCATCATCGAAGCTGATTTGGCTCGATTCGAGTTTGGTGATGAGTTGATCTAGGTCTCCTGCCCATTTCTGGCATTTCGTCACCAACCACTGGCGATCCTCAGGTTTAAGTTGAGGTTTCGGGTGCTCAATCAACATTTGACAACCCGTTCGGTACTCTCGCAAGCGTTGGAGCAAGTTTTCGCTGGTAGTCGGTTGCTTGTTGTTCCACTGAGCCGCAAGTTCTGCTAGCCTCTGCAGATAAGTCGAGTCCTTCAAGGCAGGACTTAGTGAATCGATTTTGGCTAAGCCCCAACCGGTCGGAGTTGGTGCAGGGCGATTTAGCCAAACCCCAACGGCTAGGAGCAGACCGGCCGCTAGCGCCAAGAGTGGCCAAAATTTCCGGTCGCTCCAGATCCGACCGGTGTTTATCGTAGGAGATTCGTCTGTATTGCTCGCAATGCCCACAGCGCGACTTTCGCCCATGGCCTGGCCATCGGGGGTAGCCTGATCGACAGCCCCTGAAGCCAGTTGGTCCCAGTAGGGGCTACATGCTTCGAAGGCCTGCTGTTGCAAGTCGAACAGCAGGTGAGGATGGTCGAGCAGTTGCATGAGTTGTTGGTCGTCGAGCACCGACAGGCCCTGCTCCAATACTTGAGGGAGCTTTTGACCACAGATAGATGCCAGGGTCAAGTTTGACCGATTAATTCCAGGGGGCAACTGGAGTTCGTCGACCAAGTCGGCCAAATGCGGGCTGACGATCAACGATTCCAGCCACTGGGGCCACAGTCTTATATTGTCGGGTAGCGATTGAATACCGGTCATGCTAATTTCCCTTCTACACGTTCTTTGATGGCCTTCATGGCTTCGCTGTAGTAGACATAAACTTTCGTGACGGCTATTCCCATCCGCTCGGCGACTTCCGCGCTTGATAGACCGCCGGCGCGTAATTCAAAAGCTTCGCGATGTCTTGACGAGAGCGATTCTGCACATTTGGCGATCCATTCCAGTCGCTCGGCGCTGTCGTCGGATGATTGGGTTGTTTCTTCGACATCGAAATCGTTGCTGGGCCAGGCAACTTCTTGCCGATTTTTGCGAGCCCGAAGCCGATCGATGCTGCGAGATGAAGCCATCCTTCGAAGATAAGCGCGCCAGGAGGGCTCCGCCTTGACGGTAAAATCGCAGGTTCTTTTATTAAGGTGGACTTCGCTGAACACGTCATGGATCACTTCCTCTGCGTCGTTTCGGACATAACGAGCGGCCAAGGCAACCATCCACCGGCGGTAACGTTCATCATGCTGGACTATGGCATCCGAATCATGATTGCAGGCGCCTCGCATCATTTGGAAGTAGTCCAATTGTGTTTCCTTTCGTGCGAAGAAGGTAAGGTAGCCAGGCTCAAGCGACGTTGCGCCCGGCCCCGATGCGATCGGGGCCCGGGACGAGGATTCGAGGCAGTCGGCCGATCCACGCGATGACTAGCCGTTATCTTAGCGAGCCACCACTTGTTTGGATGCACCGGCATCTTCGAAACCGATAACTTCATCAACGGCCGACAGTTCGAAAACAACGGACTCCGATCCGTCAGCGAAGTCTTGGCTGGGGCAATTGGTTGCAACGGCCGCCAGGCGTCGTTGAATTTCCAGGCGATCAGCAATTTCGATTGCCAGGTCGCTGGCTTTGCGGGATGCAGAATGGATGATCGTAGATTGTTGAAGATCGCCACGCATCTGCATCGTTTCGTACTCGGCTCGAAACGACTCCAGCTTTTCCTTGAGAATATCGCGATCGAGTTTCTGCTTTTCGAACGCTGCCAGCATCGATTCGTAGGCCTGTCGCTGGTTGGCTAGCGCGGTCTTGGTCGATTGCAGAGTCTGCGATTGGACTTTATGGCGTGCAAGCCGTTTGGCCATCTCGTCTTCGATCGGCTTCTTGGCCGCATCATCGTCTAACGACACAAACTTATTGCGCAAGGCTTTCAAATCGTTTCTGGTTTGCGCCAATGAACTTTCTTTCGAGGACACTTGCGCTGCATAGCGGTCCAAGGCCACCGACTGCTCGACCACCTTTCGACCATTGCTGGCGATTTCTGAATCCAATTGCTGGAGGGACAGTTCTAGCCGCTCGATATCGACGTTGACGGGCATGCTTTTCTTAAACCAATCGGCTGCATAATTGACTCCTACGGTACCATAGTCGCGGACGATCGAAAGCACGCCGGCCAATTGCAAGACGGCCATTGTCACAGTGGCCCAAAAAAACTTCTTCATCATTTCATTCCCCTTAAAGGCTAAGCACACGGAATCCTGGGATCAACGACTGTTTGTTGTCCCGCTTGGTGCCTAAGGGACGATGGCGATGTGGAAAGTCTTCCCGAGACTATCGCCGTCGCGGATAAAACCTTTCGTCATTTTTCAGAGAGACGGGAAGATTCGTCGATCGTCCAGCGTTTCTTGTTTGTTCAGCCCGGGCAGTCCGAAGGCTGGTTGCTTCCACTGAGTGAATCAGGAGTTACGAAATGTGTGTCAAGACATGGTTCTCTACCGCGATGTTGGGTGTCTCTGCTTTGACGACCTCGCCGCTAGCGTTGGCATGCGATGGTGTTCCGGTCGTCAAGGCCATGCCGGCACAGCCTTCCATCACGGTCACTATACCGGCGGTCGTTGTCAATGAAACATCGGTGTCGAATGTTGAGCAACTGCTCGCTCAACTTGAAGCGTTAGTTGAGCCTGTATGTGACAGAGTATCCCAATGCAATGGAGAGCTCTTGGACGCTCAGTCCGTTGTCGAATCAATCAACAACAAGCTCAGTTGTGTGACAGGTGACCAAGCCAAGACTTTGCGTTCGTTGACGATGCTCAAGGAGGTTCTCGGACAACCAGGTTGTACGGTCAAGATCGGAGATCGAGTCTACGATCGCGAAGCGATTGGCACGGCCATCCAGGTCAAGTTGTCGGCTTACAGGTCACAAGACTCAACGATCAAGTCGCTGAGCGCGGAATTGATGGCTGCACGACAGAATCTCGACAAAGTGGCCGCCAAGGTTGCTCGGTGGGTTACCAAAGAAAAGGAGTTGTTGGCCCAGATCGAAAGCATTGAGGCCTCTCAGGCAAAGGCAGTCACAGACGTTGCAAAGGTCTCAGAAAAGGTCACGACGTTGACGGTCTCGGTCAAACGAATGTTGAGTCCAGCCGAAGCTAACGCCGCGACAACGGTTCGGCCGCTATCCGCAGCCGAAGCCAAACTGGTGGCTGAAGTCGATCACGCGCTCAGCAAGAAAGAGTGGTAAGCGGACTGGGGCCGGTTCAGCCAGCCAGAGCCGCGTCTGTAAGCATTGCTCGGGGCAAGAATTCGTTGTGCAAGCGGTGTTCGGAGGGCTGGCCCAGGTCAGCCCCCGTTGCGTTTAGATCCGGCTCGACGGCGACTTAATCTGAGGCTTCGTAACGCACACCGTCTAGATCAAAGGCTACACGGGCAACCGAGAACGTTTAATTATTTCTGTGACCAAATGGCTACGATGACAGCAGCGCGGCTGAATACAATGTCGAGCTTCACAGTGGTGATGCTGTGCGGCGCCAGATGAAACCGTCCAGCACATAATGCGTGATCTGGGGTACTGC
>JADLDX010000550.1 GCA_020846515.1 Pirellulaceae bacterium | reverse complement strand
GTTCCGTAGCTGGCTTCCAGATCACTCCATGGAACTATCCGAGCATTGGGTACTTGCGGCTCGACAATCATTCGCTCCAACTCCGTTCGAGCTCTGATTTGCTGATCTTCAAACTCAGTTTCACAAACTTCATGCAAGCCGTGCTGGCGACCTTTCTCAATATGATCGTTGATTTCTGCGTCGGACATTTCTTGACGAATATCCAGCACCTCTATTTCCCCGAGTCGTGCCCCAAGGCGGAGCATCTCGATCGAATGATCCAGAACTTTCATGAAGCTCGCCACCTGTGCATCAATTAAGGAAAAATACCGTGTCATGCCTCGTCCTCTGGTAAGTTGGTCGCCACTGCATAGGTCGCCACAGCATAAGGCGCCAGGGCCTTGGTCGCCACAGCCTTGGTCGCCGCAGCACAAATTGCCGCAGCATAGATTGCCGCAGCTTGCCGCAGCATAGACTGCCGCAGCATAGCGCATTCTGCACGGGGTCAGGCAGCCACCCATCTTGTTTCCAATGGTTATGCAGCGATGATTCGAAAGGAAACTGACCGAGCCAGGCAAACATGACATGAGATTTGCTAGAGTCTCCATTTCCTGCGGCGGTCTGGGTTGGATGCCAGACGGTACGGACTCGTTCGCAGCGACATGAAGAACCCCGATCCTGGCGGCATCCAACAGATGTACGCCGACGAAAATTCCCATAGTGACATATCCAAAGGAGATCCAAGATGTCTCGCGAAGAGCACAAACAGTTGTTTCGGGTTTCAGGCATGACCTGTGGCCACTGTCAAGCCGCGATTGAATCGGCGATTCGAGCTACCGATGGTGTACAGATCGCCGACGTTGACCTAAAGTCAGGGATGGCCACGGTAGAGGGAAACTTTGCAGACGAAGCGATCATCGAGGCAGTAAAGGAAGCTGGCTACACAGCCGCCCCAGATGACGACTAGTTGATTGCGGATTGCCAGGAGGACGAAATGAGTAACGGTGAACATCCCGTGGAGATCGGTATCGGTGGTATGACCTGCGCTGCGTGCGTGCGACGCGTCGAGTTAGGGCTACGTAAGATCCCCCACGTTGTTGACGCATCTGTCAACCTCGCCACGGAGCGCGCGATCGTCCAATTCGATCAAGGTCCTGAGCAGGTGGATATGGATGCATTGCGCAGTACCATCGCCAAGCTCGGCTACGAGCCGATCGAGTTAAACGCTTTAAGTGCTGCTCACACGCCAGCCAACCAGGCTGTCGAGACATCGCGGCTGTGGCGAATGTTCCTCGGTGCCGCAGGTTTCACCGTACCGCTTGTCATCCTCGCCATGGCTCCGATGGTGTCAGGCCACATCATGGAACTGATGATGCGCGGGTTCTCCATGGAACAATGGAACTGGATCATGCTGGGACTGGCCATCCCGGTTCAATTCTGGTTTGGTGGTCGATACCTTCGCTTGGGCGCTAAGAGCCTCTTGTCCTCGTCACCAGACATGAACTCGCTGATCCTGTTGGGAACAATGGCCGCTTTTATCTACAGCACCGTCGTTACAATCGTACCTCAGTGGATCCCACAGCAGTCTCGCCATGTCTATTTTGAAGCGTCCGCAGTCGTCATCACGCTTGTGTTACTTGGGAAGTTCTTAGAAACGAAGTCGCGGCATCAAGCCTCCGATGCGATGAAGATGCTGCTCAATCTTGTGCCCAAAATGGCCACTGTCATTCGCAATGGTGAAGCCATCTCGATACCGGCCGAAGCGGTTTTGTTAAACGATCTGGTAGAAGTCCGCCCCGGCTCTGCCATCGCTGTCGACGGCGTAGTTATTAGCGGTTCAACTTACATCGATGAGAGCATGGTAACTGGTGAGAGTGTGCCTGTGGCCAAAGCAGCGGGAGACGAAGTCGTAGCAGGTACGATCAACGGCCAGGGAAGTATTCAGTTTCGGGCCACCGCCATAGGTGCCGATACAACTCTTGCAAAAATTGTGGCGTTTGTCGAATCAGCACAGAGCTCAAAGCCTCGTATTCAAGGTATCGCCGATCGGGTCGTTGCCTACTTTGTACCAACCGTATTGGTCATCGCTTTGATGACCGCAATGGCCTGGCTGTTTGTGATGCCCGGTGGCTCAATCGATCAAGCCCTCATTCATGCAGTCGCTGTTCTGATCATCGCCTGTCCTTGTGCCATGGGACTGGCCGTACCGACCAGCGTGATGGTGGGAACCGGCAAGGCAGCGCAACAAGGCATTTTGTTTCGATCAACTGATGCTATCGAATCACTTAGTCAAGTCGGCTTGATCGCTTTTGATAAAACAGGCAATCTCACAGTTGGCAAACCACAGTTGTCCCAGTTTCACGTCATGCCACCCTTCTCAAGGGAAGGCTTACTATCTCAACTGGCCGTCGTAGAGCAGAGATCGGAACACCCGCTGGCTACCGCCCTGGTGGACGCCGTTGCCCAGGGGCCACGATCGTCGCTCACCATCAACAGCTTTAAGGCCGTCGCTGGTGCAGGCGTCGAAGCCCAACTTTCCAACGGTGACCAAGTGTTAATCGGTTCGGAAAAACTGATGCGCGAACGAAGCATTGATATCGCGCCGTTTGACGCCCAGGTCGCTGATGCGATGCACGCCGGGAGCGGCTATTTCTTTGCGGCAGTCAATCATTCGCTGGCTGCTCTTATGGTCGTATCGGATCCGATCAAGCCCTCCACTGCAAATGCAGTT
>JADLDX010000549.1 GCA_020846515.1 Pirellulaceae bacterium | reverse complement strand
TAAAGAACGGTGTCGGCGAAATTCGTACATAGCGACGGTCTGCCGAAACAACGCCCGTCGTGCTCAGGTTGGCACCTTCAGGTATCGTTTGAATCTGTGGACGATAACCAACCGCCCCACCGCGGAACGGGAAGTTATTGTTGAAACCACCTCGAGCCAACAGCGACTGCATAGCGGCATAGGGATTCACCGGCTGGGAACCGCTGGAACTGCTCGATGGGTTGCCAGCAAACTGAGCCAAGACAGCCCGACCAGTGGCCAGTTGACGCTCGCGTACATTGGCAATGTCCGTAGCGGCAATCGGTTCTTGACGAGGTCCATTCTTAACAGCGACCTTAATGATCGCATCCTTTTCGTTGATGTCGATCTCTTGCACAATGATCTGTTGATCGGGCGTGCCGTAATCGGTCAACACCTCAAGGGTAGCTTTGCCACCGGAGACTTCGCCCCACAGTCGACGCAGCAGAATATCGTATTCTCCAGCATAACCCTTGGGACATACGTAGTACTCTGACACGCCTTCCAGCGAATCCTGCTTGGCTTGCGATGCCGCATTGATCAACACACCACCACTGATCGTGACTGGGTTGCTGTACGAGCAGATGGTGCCGGCTGGCTCCTTCACACGCATGGCGATTTCCGCTTTTCCAGTCCAAGTGACACGCACGATAATGTCTCGACGCAATGCATCTTTGATTTCATTGTCAAAGGCGGTCACTTCCATAATGCGTCCAGCCTGCTTCAGTCGCAAACTGGTAGCACGAGCAGCCCGTTTGGCCTCTTCGACCAGTTTGTCGTAGCGCGTTGGCCAGGCTTTGCTCAATACACCAGCGCATGTCCAGCGAATGGCTTCCAGATCGTTTAGTTCACGCGCTAAAGGCAATGCTAGTGCATAAAGTTCATAGCTGTTCGGATCGGCAATCGCCGTATCGCGGAGCAGCGACAAGGCTTCAGCCTTCATCTGATTCTCAGCAAAGTACTGGGCAATCTCAAGTGCTGCCATGGTGTCGCCACCGAAGTCCAATGAACTGAGCATCACGCGTTCAATGTCTGCCTTGGGGTAATCGCCCGCCTTCATCGACAGCGACAATGCTTGATACATCCAGGGTTGTGGATGACCTGCGCTGAGCATCTCATTGATGAGGCCGATGACTCGTTGGAAGTGCCCTAAGGCTACTTTGTCATCGCCGGCTTCAATCGACTGTTGAGCACTGGTGACCAGACTGGTAACTATTTCACGAACTTCAGCATCCAGCTGTGTCTTGGTCTTGTCGTCTGCCTTGGCATAGTCGCTCAACAAATCGCTCCAGTTATTCGCAGCAGCTTTCTTGGCAATGGCCTTGTCAGCGGCTTTGTTGGCGACAACTGGGGCTTTCACTGTTGCGGGAGCTTTCACGCTCGGCGAAGCAGGTGCAGGCTTTGTAGCAGGCGCAGTTTTCTTGATATCGTCAGGCACAACGAACATGCCGCCGCCGCCCATGCCTCCCATGCCACCACCCATACCTCCCATGCCACCACCCATACCTCCCATGCCGCCGCCCATGCCTCCCATACCGCCGCCCATGCCGCCCATACCGCCGCCCATACCTCCCATGCCACCACCCATACCGCCCATGCCGCCGCCCATCATGCCGCCGCCCATATTGATAGGTGGCACAACCAGGTCACCGACCGGATAGATTTTGTTAACCGGTTCGGCGTTGGCGTCGTCGTTGCTGGTGATCTGCAACGTGCCTTCGCGAATGACATACGTCAGGTCCAGAGGCTTGAGCATAATGCGCAGAGCCGATCGCAGCGTGGCGGAGGTCAGACGCAAGTTGATTTGCGTATCGGGGTCAACGCCCAACGTGTCCAGTTCCGCATCATTGATGTAGATATCGATACCATGCTTTTCCTGGAAGATGTCCATCACCTGTCGCAAAGTGCTACCGGTGAAGTCCACTTCGGCAGGTTGACGCAAAGCGTCATAAATTCGCTGTTCCGATTCATCAGCAGCCAAGTTGATGGAGCCGTAGCGTTCTTTGCGGCGAGCCGAAAGTGCATTCCAAACATCGGCTGGTGGATACACGATTGGCGGAACCCCAGCGAATGGCACAGCTGCTTCTTCGACACCTCGCATCGAATCGATAAAGCCTTGTTCACGTCGCCGAAAAGCATCACGCACCAAAGCCTGGTTGGCTTGCAGCGAGCTTTCGTTGAATGCCAGTGCAGCCAACGGCGTGTTGGGGCTCAGGGCTTCGATTTCTGGCGCCAACTCTTGGCTGGCTTCCAGATATCGCGCTTGACCCATTAGGAAGGAGAAGCTCTCAACCAATTGCTTGAGTGCAGTTTCACGACGCTCGCTTTCGGCCAACAGTCTCTGAGCCGCAGCCGCTTGCGAGCGAACCGCTTCGGTACGAGCTTGTTGATCCAGGTATCGTGCTTCAGCCTCGGCCGTGCGTTCCAACTGACTGCGTACTTGGGTATCCAGAGTACGACGTACCCCGGGATCCAGGCCGACGTTTTGATCGAGCTCTTCCAACAAGGCCATCAAACTATTTTTGACAGCGGTTGGATCTTTAGCCGTCAAACGTTGTGCGCTGGCGATCTTGGCTTTCACTTGGCTAATAATTGCCTGCGCTTGTACGTTGCGCATGGTTTGCTCGTCCTTCAGCAGATCGCCTGTGGCAAAGCGACTGTCCAAGATGCCAGTCGTGCCGTCCAGGGGGGCCAACGCATCACTCGTGCTCGGCACGATAGGTGCGTCTGCCGGTGGCAGTGGCGCGTCCAAGTCAGCTGGGGTAGCTGGTGCCGGTGTAGCGGCTGGAGCCGCAGGTTCGGTGCCGGTACCAAAAGGGTCGGCAGCCGGTGTAGCCGGTGCAGTGCCGAACGGATCAGCCGCAGGGGCCGTACCAAACGGATCCGCTGCTGGAGGATCTTGGGGAGCCATGACCATCATGAACTTACCAGCCGGTACGCCTTTGGCCGATTCCTTCTTGGCTGCTTCCAACAGGGCTTGAGCTTCTGAGTTGTTGGGATCGCTCTTAAGCGCTTGCTCGGCGATGCGAATCGCGCTGTCGATCTGACCGCTCTTGAGTGCGAACTCACCAGCCTTGACCATGGCGACCGATGAATCGAACATGACATAGCTCATGGCCCTTAGACCTGCCGAGCCCAGTGCGGGCAGAGTACGGCCTTGATCTTTGGCGGCACTTTCACACACATTGGGCAGGAAAGCCATGTCAGGATGACTTTCTTCAGGCGTCAGATTCCAACGCAGAGTCACCTTCTGGCCGGCCACCGTCGCGTCCACGATCAACTTGCCCGCTTCGGCTTTACCTTCCAAGCGACCGACGATAACTGAATCGCGATCCATACGCAGGGGAGGAAACTGTGCAGGCAGGTGATGAACCAGCGCGGCTGGCTTTTCAACCTTGGTGGGCCACAAAACAGGAACATTGAGGCTTTCAACCAGTGCGCGACCAATTTCTTGCATCGAAGCGGTCAACTCATTGCGGGCCAGCAGAATGCCGCCTGTTTGATTGCTAAGTGCGGCCAAGGTTGGTACGTCGACCAGCGGACCAATCACTAGACTGCTCACAGTAACCTGCTTAGCAACCAGTGATTCGATGAGCATCTTCTGAGCGTCAACATTCAGAAACTCTTTACGATTAACACCATCGCCGATGTAGAGGATCGTGCGCTGAGCAGCGGCCGAATCGGCAAACTGGGTCATGGCAGTCTTCAGTGCCACGCTCAAGTTGGTCAGTCCCAGTGGAACTCGTTTCTTCAATTGGGCCACAGCCGTAACCAATTCGGGACTACCCGCTGTGACCAGGCCTTTGGTCAGCGGTACTGCCTTGACGTCGCAGGCAACCAGGCTGACCTGTGCATTGGCCGGCAGACCCACCAACAGTTCGTCGATGACCTGCAACGATTCAACGCGGACCGGTCCGGTTTGCGAAGCGGATGTATCGACCAGGAGGACGACCTCATGTCGGGCCGGTAGTGGCACCGAACTGGCTGCCTCTGGCTGAACCGAAACAGCAAAATAGCCCGTACCAGACGCATCAAACGTAGCCCAACGACTGGTAGAACCAGCGGCAGGCTGCGCTGCGTTGGCGCCCAACATGGGCACGACGAGCGTAGCGAGAAGAAGGCTTAGCTGCTTCGCCAACATTGCAAAACTCCTGAGACCCGACACGTATCGTGGGTAGTGAAAAGACCGTCTACTTTTATTCTATGGCACTTGAGATGATTGAGTTAACCGCAATCGTCCAGAACCAGCGCGACAAAGTGAAAGTACTAGTATGAGCCGAAAAATAGGTCAGCAAGGACATTCGCCTCAGCTTTGCATTTTATTTGCCTCATTCCGACCCCGCTACATAAAAACCAAAAAATGCATCGCAGTGGACGAAGCCTTGCATGACCATTCATTACTATTGGCAACGATTGTGCCGAAAGCTTCGCCCTTGGCCCGGTCAGCCGGCCGCCGGCTTCAAGAATT